>JAOUFA010000018.1 GCA_029858545.1 Betaproteobacteria bacterium | reverse complement strand
TGCGCGCGCGATCGCCAGACGCTGGCGCTGGCCGCCGGAGAGACGCGCGCCGCTTTCGCCGATCTCGGTGTCGAGCCCCTGCGGCATCGCGCGGATGAAGTCCATCGCCTGCGCCGCCTCCGCCGCGGCGAGGATCTCCTGCTCGCTCGCGCCGCCCATCCTGCCGTAGGCGATGTTGGCGCGGATGGTGTCGTTGAACAGCACGACGTCCTGGCTCACCAGCGCGATGTTGGCGCGCAGGCTCTCGAGGGTGAGGTTCTGAATATCGTGCCCGTCGAGCAGGATGCGACCCCCGGTCGGCGCGTAAAAGCGCGGCAGCAGGTTCACGAGCGTGGTCTTGCCGCCGCCCGAGCCGCCCACCAGGGCGATCGTTTCGCCCGGCGGGATCGCCAGGCTGATGCCATCGAGCGCAGGCGCCTCGCGGGTCGGATAGGTGAGACGCACGTCCTCGTAGACGATTTCGCCGCGCGCGCGGCCAAGGACCTGGGTGCCGCGGTCCTCCTCGACCGGCGTGTCGATCATCCCGAACACGCTCTCGGCCGCGGCAAGCCCGCGTTGCAGCTGGGCGTTGACGTCGGTCAGGCGCTTGAGCGGGGAGAGCAGCATCAGCAAAGCGGCCAGAAACGAGGCGAATTCGCCGACCGTGGTATGCGACGATGCCGACTGCCCCAGGGCGATGTAGACGATGATCGCCACCGCGATCGCGGCGAGGATCTGCGTCACCGGCACGGTTGCCGCCTCGGGCACCGTGGTACGCATCTGAAAGCGGCGCACCGCCTGGGCCACCTTCGCGAAGCGTGCGGCTTCGTAGTCCTGGCCGCCGAAAATCTTCACCACCTTGTGGCATTCGATCGTCTCTTCGAGCACATGCGCGAGGTCGCCCATCGCATGCTGCACGCCGCGCGCCATGTTGCGCAACCGCTTCGATGCGAGGCGCACCGCGAGCACCACCAACGGACCGGCGGTAAGCGCGATCAGGGTGAGTTTCCAGTTGAGGTACAGCAACCAGCCGAGCAAGCCGGCCACCGTGATGCTGTCCTTGACCAGGACCGTCAGCACGCCGGTGGCAGCGCCCGTGACGCCCATCACGTCGTAGGCCACCTTGGAGAGCAGCGCGCCCGCGCTGAATTCGTCGAAGAAGCGCGTCGGCAGTCTTACCAGCCGGGCGAACATCGCCGCGCGCAGGTCGAGCACCACGCGGCTCGCCACCCAGGCCATGCCGTAGTTCGAAGAGAAATTGAACAGACCGCGCAACACGAACACGCCAACGATCGCCGCCGCAACCGCAAGCGGCGGCAGACCGGGCGAGCCTGCTGCCGCGCCGAAACCGTGGTCGAGCAGCGGCTTCATGAGCATCGGCAGCAAAGGATCGGTCGCCGCCGCGGCCATCATGCCGAGCACCGCAAGGCCGAATATCCTGGCGTGCGGGCGGACGTAGCCGAGGAGCCTCGCGTACAACTCGCGGCCGCCCTTTTCCTTGACGACGATCATCTGGGCGGACCTATCGTGGCCGGCGCAGCGGGCTCGGCCGATCGCGGGCCTGACGTCCCGGCACGGATCGTCTCGACCAGCGAACTCGCCGCGGCGTGGCCGTTGTTCGCAGCTTTGCGGAACCACTCCAGGGCCTGGCTCGTATCGCGGGCGACGCCGCGGCCTTCGGCGTACACGATGCCCAGCGCGTACTGCGCCTCGGCGTAGCCTTGATTCGCGCTGCGCATCAACCAGGTCACGGCGGTCTTTTCATCCCGCTCGACGCCGTAGAGTCCCTTCGCATAGACCGCGGCGAGCAGGTACTCGGCATTCGGCTGTCCCTTCCCGGCGGCCTGTTCGAGCCATGCGAGGGCCTTGCGGTCGTCCTTGGCCATGCCGATGCCGTTGCCCTGCATCAGCGCGAGGCGATATTGCGCGTCCCGCTCACCGTGTTCGGCCGCGCTCCGCATCATGCGCCCGGCCTCTGCGGGGTTCTTGTCCACGCCGCGACCGTCGAGGTGGAGCATGCCGAACAGGTACTCGGCGCGCGGCTCTTCCTGCGCGGCCGCGAGGCCCAGCCACTTGCCCGCTTCGACCGGGTTCGCGGCGGCGCCGACGCCGTCGAGCAGCATCGTGCCCAGGTTGACCTGCGATCGCGCGTAACCCTGGCCCGCGGCGAACCGATACCACTGCAAAGCGCGTTCCGGATCCTTCAGGCCATCGGGCGCGCGCTCCAAGATGACTCCCAGGTTGTGCGCCGACTCGACATGACCCTTGCGCGCGGCGCGCGTCAGCCACTCGATCGCCTGTCGGTCGTCCTTCGGCATGCCCTTTCCGGTCAGGTAAAGGAGTCCCATGAAATGCTCGGCGAGGGTGTTGCCTTCGCGCGCCAGAGCCTCGACCTTCTGTTGGGCTTTCCCGACGCCTTTGGCGGCGCTCACCGCGAGATCCGCGATCTCTCGATCCTGCACGGCGTAGGCGGGGAAGAAGCAGGACAGCGCGAGCGCAAGCGCGAAGGATTGCAGGGGCCGGACGGGCATCCGCGGAGATTACCATCCCCGCCGCGGGCTCGCGCGGCGGGTCCGGATCACGTCAGGAAGCACATTCAGAACCCTTCCTTATTTCTTGACGAAGCAGGAATTTTGAAACATAGTTTGCGAGTGGAAACCGAGTTCCAGTCGCTCGAAGGCAAGGTGGCGCAATTTGTCGCGCTGTGCGAGCGGCTGCGCAACGAGAACGCCGAACTGCGCAGGCAACTCAGTGCGGCGCAAGGTGAATCCAAACGTTTGCAGGACAAGGTACAGGGTGCGGCGGCCAAGCTCGAAGGCTTGCTTTCCCGTATTCCCCACTGACCGTGGTGGCCGACGGCAAGACCATCGAGGTTTCACTTCTCGGACGAAGCTACCGGGTTGCCTGCGAGGACGGCGAGCGCGAAGCGCTGCTGCAGGCGGTTGCCTATGTCGACGGCAAGATGGGCGACATCAAGAAAGCGGCCAAGGTGGCGGGCACCGAGCGCATCGCGGTGATGGCCGCGCTCAATATTGCGCACGAACTTCTCAGTACGCGTTTGGGCGGCGGACTGGATGTGGGTGAAGTCAAGCGCCGCATCGCGGCCATCGAAGCAAGTCTCGATGGCGCGCTGGCGAAGCAAGAAAAACTTTTTTAGTCAACGCTGGCGATTTCCCCGCAAGGGGCGCACAATTCCTGCGAGTCCCCTGCTGCGTGCGATAGGGCCCATTTTTTCCGAACCGATAGCTTCCTTTGGTTGCGGGCCCATGGTTACTGTTGTGATCGTCCCACCGTTTGTGTGCCGGATGAGCCTGATGTGACCGGAATGCAACCGCCCTGTTTAGCCAGGGTTCGGGAGCCGGGCCCGCCGGCGCAAGCGGGGGACACCTGAGCGCTGTTCCGCACAGCCCGCACCGCGCGGGCTGTGTTATTTTCAGAATAGACCAAACCACCGCGGGCCTGCCGTGCGCTACTGGCTGATGAAATCCGAGCCTGACGAATGTTCGATCGACGATGTGTTCGCCGCGCCTGAAAGGAAGACGGCCTGGACCGGCGTGCGCAACTATCAGGCGCGCAACTTCATGCGCGACGCGATGCAGGTGGGAGACGGCGTGCTGTTTTACCACTCGAGCTGCGCGGCTCCCGGGATCGCGGGCCTTGCCGAGGTCGCCTCGCCGCCGTATCCGGACGCGACCCAGTTCGACGCGGCGAGTCCGTATCACGATCCCAAATCGACGCGCGACAATCCGCGCTGGTTGCATGTCGATGTGCGCGCGCTGAAGAAGACGCGTCTGCTGCCGGTCGCCGAGTTGCGCGCGCACCGGCCGCTCACCGGCATGTGGGCACTGCGCGCCGGCAATCGCCTGTCGATCACGCCGGTGACCGAATCCGAATGGCGCTTCATCACGGAGAAATTGCTGCGCGTATGACACCCCTGCGAAATGACACGCTGTTGCGCGCGCTGCTGTGCGAGCCGACCGACTACACGCCGATCTGGCTGATGCGTCAGGCCGGGCGCTACCTGCCCGAATACAACGCGACGCGCGCGCGCGCCGGAAGTTTTCTCGCGCTGGCGAAATCGCCCGCGCTCGCCACCGAGGTCACGCTGCAACCGCTCGAACGGTTTGCGCTCGATGCGGCGATTCTCTTTTCCGACATCCTGACGGTGCCCGATGCGATGGGCCTGGGTCTCAGCTTTACCGCCGGCGAAGGACCTCGCTTCGAACGTCCGCTGCGCGACGAAGCCGCAATCCGCGCACTCGCCGCGCCCGACCCCGGCGCCGAACTCCGTTACGTGCTCGACGCGGTGCGCGAGATCCGCCGCGCGCTCGACGGGCGCGTGCCCTTGATCGGCTTTTCGGGCAGTCCTTACACGCTCGCCTGCTACATGGTGGAGGGCTCGGGCAGCGCCGACTGGCGCACGGTGAAGACAATGCTCTATGCGCGGCCCGATCTGCTGCGACGCATACTCGAAGTGAATACCCGCGCGGTCACGGACTATCTCAACGCGCAGATCGAAGCCGGTGCACAGGCGGTGATGATCTTCGACACCTGGGGAGGCAGCCTCGGCCATCGAGCCTACGAGCAGTTCTCGCTCGCGTACATGCGCGAGGTGGTCGCCGGTCTCACGAAGGTGAACGAGGGCCGTCGCATACCGTCGATCATCTTTACCAAGGGAGGCGGGCAATGGCTCGAGGCGATCGCGTCGAGCGGTTGTGACGCGGTCGGTCTGGATTGGACCACCGACGCCGGCCAGGCGCGGCGCCGGGTCGGCGATCGGGTCGCGCTGCAAGGCAATCTCGATCCGCTGGCGCTGTTCGCGCCGCCCGACAGCGTGCGCGAGGAAGCGCGCCGGGTGCTGGAGGGCTTCGGCACGGCGCCTGGCCATGTATTCAATCTGGGTCATGGCATCGCGCAGCAGACGCCGGTCGAATCGGTCGCTGCATTGGTTGACGAAGTGCTCACTTACAGCAAGAGAATGCGCCAGTCATGATCGCTAAGACTGTTGCATCGCAACGCCCGGCACATCCTCGGGGAAGGCTCGGGGGCTTGACTTATGCACAAAAATCATGTTTCCGAGGAATATTCACGCGAGAGACTCCCTCTCCTCTGAAGAGGCATGTAACACATTGATTTAGTGAATGAAATAGCCTATCAGAGAGAGGGCCGATCGGCAAAAAAGTCTTCTGCCCCGATGGGTTACGAAACTCTTAAAACATTACTCACAATTCTATCCACAGCCTCTTTGAGCGCTTGTCCAAGCCCTTGACCCATCCGATGCACGGCACCGACGCCGATTGCGTCAAGCGACCTCTGCGACCGCGGTGAGCCACCCCGGAACTTCCCGCGGCGGCGAGGTTCCAGTCCCGGTCACGGCGGAGCTGAAGCTGCTGCGCGTCGCGCTCGACGTGCCGCTCCCCACGCTTTTCGACTACCTC
The DNA here is from genome assembly GCA_029858545.1 of Betaproteobacteria bacterium. Classification (GTDB taxonomy): domain Bacteria; phylum Pseudomonadota; class Gammaproteobacteria; order Burkholderiales; family SG8-39; genus JAOUFA01. The sequence continues at coordinate 14,647 of JAOUFA010000018.1, read as the reverse complement.
CTGCCCGAGGGCATGATTGCCGAGGCCGGCGATCGCGTGACGGTCAGCTTCGGCAGGCGCCGGCTGATCGGTGTGGTGGTGGAACGCGCCACACAATCGGACCTGCCGCGCACGCGGTTGAAGTACATCGCCGAGGTTCGCTCCGACGCACCGCGCATGCCTGCGGACTGGATCGCCCTGATACGCTTTCTCGCCGCGTATTATCAGAGACCGCTTGGCGAGGCCGTCGTCACCGCGCTGCCGCCGCGTCTGCGCTCGCTGCGTCCCCTGCCGCGCGATGCGCGGCGCATTGTGCGCCGCACCGACGCGGCGCCCGCATCGGATTCGCTCAAGGAAGGCGCCAAGCGCGCGCTGCTGGAAATTCTCGCGCTCGCGCCGCTTGGCGAGAACGAATTGATCAAGGCCGCGGGCGGGACTCCCGGCCGCTCGCGCAGCGCCCTGCGCGCGCTGCTCGCCGCCGGCTGGGTCGAGCAGACTGCGCCCGGCGCAGGAACGCGCTTCGTGCCGACTCATCCGCCGACCCCGGCGCAGAGCGCCGCCTACGAACGCATCGCCTCGGCCACCGGATCGTTTCGCAGCTTCCTGCTGCATGGCATTACCGGCAGCGGAAAGACCGAGGTCTATCTCAAGCTCATCGCGAAGGCCCTCGAGCGGGGCGGGCAGGCACTGGTGCTGGTCCCCGAGATCGGACTGACGCCGCAGCTCGAAGCGCGCTTTCGCCACGCCTTTCCGGAAACCGTCCTGGCGGTGCTGCACAGCGGCCTCGATGACGCGCAGCGTACCTCGTCATGGCTTGCCGCCGCGCGCGGCGAAGCCGGCGTCGTGCTCGGCACCCGCCTCGCCGTGCTGACACCGCTGCCGCGGCTGGCGCTGGTGGTGGTCGACGAAGAACACGATACCTCGTACAAACAACAGGAAGGACTGCGCTACTCGGGGCGCGACGCGGCGGTGTACCGGGCGAAGCTCGCCGACTGCCCGATCGTGCTCGGCAGCGCGACGCCCTCGCTGGAGAGCTGGTACAACTGCCTGGGCGGCCGCTACGAGCGGGTCGATCTGCCCGAGCGCGCGGCGCCCGGCGCGCATCTGCCCGCGGTGAGGACCGTCGACCTGCGCACCGAGCCGGTCGAGCGGGGACTGGCGCATTCGCTGCAGCGCGCGATCGCCGCGCGACTCGCGCGCAAGGAACAGAGCCTGGTGTTCATCAACCGGCGCGGCTACGCGCCGGTACTTGCCTGCGAAGCCTGCGGCTGGGTCGCCGGCTGCGATCGCTGCACCGCGCGCATGGTGGTGCATTCGGTCGATCGTCGGCTGCGCTGCCACTATTGCGGTGCGGACGAGCCGATCCACCGGAGCTGCCCCACCTGCGGCAACCCCGACCTGCGGGCGCTCGGCAGCGGCACGCAGCGCGTGGAGGAAACGCTGCGCGAAATGTTTCCCGCTGCGCGCGTGCTGCGCATCGACCGCGACAGCGCGCGCCGGCGCGCGGAGTTGTCGCGCAACCTCGAGGCGGTGCATCGCGGCGAAGCCGACATCCTGGTCGGCACGCAACTGCTCGCGAAAGGCCACGACTTTCCGAACCTGACGCTGGTCGGCGTGCTGAACGCGGATGCGGCATTGCTCTCGACCGACTACCGCTCCCCGGAGCGTCTGTTCGCGACGCTGGTTCAGGTGGGCGGGCGCGCCGGACGACGCGAGCAGCCGGGCGAGGTGCTGGTGCAAACGCGCTTTCCCGGGCACCCGCTGTACGCCGCGCTCGCCCGCAACGACTATGCCGGCTTCGCTCGGCGCCAGCTCGATGAGCGCGAAGCGGCGGGTTTTCCGCCCTATCTGTTCGAGGCCGCGCTGCGCGCCGAGGCCAAGACGCTCGCGGCGGCGATGGGCTTTCTCGCTCGCGCCACGGCGCTCGCCCCGCCGAACGATGGGGTGCGCGTCTATGATCCGGTGCCGCACGTGATCACGCGCCGCGCCGGCCTGGAGCGCGCGCAACTGCTGGTGCAGGCGGCCGCGCGTCCGGCGTTCCAGACATTTCTCGCCCAATGGTGCGAGCGGCTCTTCGCCGAGGCGCCGCGCGACCTGCGCTGGCACATCGACGTCGATCCGATCGAATTCGATTGAGTACCGGCCGCGGCGGTGCGGCGGGTATAATTCGCGCCTTTTCGCCCGTGGACATCAAGCAACGTCTCATCGAGCTTCTGCGGGCCGCGCTCGCACAGGCTCTTCCCGAAGCCGGCCAGACCGGCGAGGCTGAATTCGTCCTCGAACGCCCGCGCGAGGCCGCGCATGGCGACTTCGCTTGCAACGTGGCGCTGCAGTTCGCCAAGCGCCTGAAACGCAATCCGCGTCAACTCGCCGAGGCAATCGTCGCCGCGCTGCGCGCGCAGCCCGCGTTCGCCGAGGGCTGGATCGATTCGGTCGACATTGCGGGAGCCGGTTTCATCAATCTGCGCCTTTCCGCGCGCGCCAAACAGTCAGCGGTCGCCGGCGCGCTCGCGCAGGGCGCGGACTACGGACGCGCAGTCTGCGCCCGTCCGGAAAAGCTGCAGATCGAATTCGTCTCGGCAAACCCCACCGGGCCGCTGCACGTCGGCCACGGACGCGGCGCGGCCTACGGCGCGAGCCTCGCGAACCTGCTCGAATTCACCGGCCACGACGTGAACCGCGAGTTCTACATCAACGACGCCGGCCGCCAAATGGACATCCTTGCGCTGTCGGTCTGGCTGCGCTATTTGCAGGCGCGCGGCAGCGTACTGCCGTTTCCCGCGGACGGCTATCGCGGAGATTACGTCCTCGACATCGCCAAGCGACTCGCGCAGACGCACGTCGCGCGCTTCGTGCGCGATGCGCAAGCACTGCCGCAGGCCGGCGAAGGCGACGACCCCGACGCGGCGCTCGATCGCCTGATCGCCGCCGCCAAGCAATCGCTCGGCGAGGACTGGCAACCCCTGCATCGCTTCGCGCTCGAAGAGATGCTCGCCGACCAGCGCGACGACCTGACCGGTTTTCGCGTCGAATTCGACCGCTGGTTCTCCGAGCGCTCGCTGTACGACTCGGGCGCGGTGGCGCGCACCGTTGAAACCCTCGCCTCGCGCGGCCATCTCTACGAGAAGGAAGGCGCGCTGTGGTTCCGATCGACCAGCTTCGGCGACGAGAAGGACCGCGTGGTACGGCGCGAGAACGGCCAGTACACCTACTTTGCCTCCGACATCGCGTATCACGCCGACAAGTTCGCGCGCGGTTTCGATCGGCTGATCGACGTCTGGGGCGCGGATCACCACGGCTATATCGCACGCGTCAAGGGCGCGCTGCAGGCGCTCGGCCTCGACCCCGAGCGCCTCACCGTTGCGCTGGTGCAGTTCGCGGTGCTGTATCGCGGCGGTGAAAAGGTCGCGATGGGCAAGCGCTCGGGCGACTTCGTCACGCTGCGCGAACTTCGCGACGAAGTGGGCAACGACGCGACGCGCTTCTTCTACGTCCTGCGCAAGTCCGACCAGCACCTGGATTTCGACCTCGATCTCGCGAAAAGCGAGTCGAATGAAAACCCGGTGTACTACGTGCAGTACGCGCACGCGCGCGTATGCAGCGTGTTCGCGCAGTGGGGCGGCGATCCGGCACGGCTGGTGCGTGCGCCGCTCGAATCCCTGCGCCATGCGCGGGAGCTCGTTCTGATGCAGCGCATCGCCGAGTTTCCCGAATTGCTGCAGACCGCGGCGCGCGAGCGCGCGCCGCATTCGATCGCCTTCTATCTGCGCGAACTCGCGGGCGAGTTCCACAGCTACTATAATGCCGAGCGCATCCTTGTCGAAGACGAAGCCGCGCGCAACGCTCGACTGGCGCTGTGCGGCGCGTTGCGCCAGGTCCTTGCGAATGGGCTTTCGCTTCTTGGAGTCAGCGCACCGGAGAAAATGTGATGAGTCGGTCCGGAATTCGCAGGTCGAACCGCGGCGCGTCGAGCGCGGGATTTCTGATGGGACTGATCCTGGGCCTCGTGCTGGGGTTGGGCATCGCGCTCGGCATCGCGTTCTACCTCAACAAGACGCCGATTCCATTCGCGACGCGTGCCAAGCCCCCCACCGTCGCCGAGACGCCGCAGCCCGAGCACGCCCGGGCCGACGCGATGTCGGGCATGCCTCAGAACGCCCCGCCCGTGGCCGCAGCCGCAGCCGCGGCCGCGGCCGCGGCCGCCAAGAACGGCGACAAGGGCACCGACCGGCCCAAGTTCGATTTTTACAAGATCCTGCCCGGCGGCGAGGAGCCGGTGTCCGACCGCGAGCTGAAGGATCGGCTGCGCGCCTCGCGCGAGAAGGTCGACAGCGGCAAGGACGTCTACTTCGTCCAGGCGGGTTCGTTTCAGAACCCGGCCGACGCCGACGCGCTCAGGGGACGCGTCGCACTGCTCGGACTGGAGTCGAACGTCGAGCCGGCGCACCTTCCCGACAAGGGCACCTGGTACCGCGTGCGCCTCGGTCCGTATACGAAACTGGACGAAATCAACAAGGTGCGCCAGACCCTCTCCCAGGGTGGCATCGGCACCAGCATGATCAAGGTGAAGGACAGCTCCACTGCGAAGAAGGGGAATTGACATGTCACGCTGGTTACGTACGCTGTTCGCGGTATTTCTCCTCGTGCCGCTGGTCGCGCTCGCACAGTTTCGTGCCGGAGACGACTATGTCGTGCTCGAGGTTCCGCAGGCCGTCGAGGCTTCGAAGGGCAAGATCGAGGTGGTCGAATTCTTCTGGTACGGCTGCATTCATTGCTACAACCTCGAACCGTTGCTCGAACAGTGGATAAAGAGGTTGAAGCCCGACGTGCAATTCCGGCGCATTCCCGCGGTCTTCAGTCCGCGCTGGGGACGCGATGCCGCGATCTTCTACGCGATGGAGGCCCTCGGCGTCCAGGAGAAGCTGCATCGTCCGCTGTTCGATGCGATTCACCGCGACCACCTGAACACCGAGCAAGGCGAGGCGTTCAACGAATGGCTCGCCAAACAGGGGCTGGAGGCGAGGAAATTCGAGGAAACGGTGAAGTCCTTCAGCGTGCAGAGCAAGGCGCGGCGCGCCGCGCAACTGAGCGTCTCGTATCGCATCGACGGCACCCCGGCGCTCGCGGTGCACGGCCGCTACACGATTCCCGCCAGCCAGAGAATGCTCGGCGTCGCCGATTACCTGATCGGCACGCTGCGCAGCAATCCGGGCGCGATCCGCTAGCTGCGCCGCGGCGCCCGGGATACCCTTGCCCGCGCCGACGCGTATCTTCATCAGCGGCGCCTCGGCCGGGATCGGCGAGGCGCTCGCGCGCCACTACGCGCGCAGCGATACGGTACTGGGCCTCGCGGCGCGGCGGCGCGAGCGGCTGCAGTCGGTTGCCGCCGGACTTCCCGGACGCAGCGCGCTCTACGTCGTGGACGTCGCCGACCGCGGCGCAGTCGCGGCGGCGGCGCGCGATTTCATCGCGCAATTCGGCGTCCCGGACCTGGTGATCGCCAATGCGGGCATATCGCGGGGAACCCTGGGCGAGGATGAGGGGGACCTGGAAACCCTGCGCCGCATTCTGGAGACCAACGTCGTCGGCCTCGCCGCCACGCTCACTGCCTTTGCTCCAGCGATGCGCGCCGCGGGACGCGGTACGCTCGCCGGCATCTCCAGCGTCGCCGGCTTTCGCGGCATTCCCGGTTCGGGCGCCTACAGCGCCTCGAAGGCGGCTGCGAACGCCTGGCTCGAGAGCCTGCGCGGAGAACTCGCAGGCAGCGGCGTATCGGTGGTCGCGATCTGTCCTGGCTATGTCGATACGGACATGACGCGTCGCAATGGTTTTCGCATGCCGTTTCTCCTTCCCGTCGAGGTCGCGGCCAAGCGCATCGCGCGGGCGATCCACGCGCGCCGGCGACTGGCGGTGATTCCCTGGCAAATGGCGCTCGCGTCGTACGGCCTGCGCAGGATGCCGGGCTGGCTATTCGACCGTCTCATGCGACGCGCGCCGCGCAAGCCGCGCGGCTGAACCGCGCGCGGGCCGCGCCCCGATCAGACCGGACTGCGCAGCGAAAAACGAAATACCCCGTCGTCGCCCAGCCTGCGCACGGCAAGCCCGGCATGCTCGAGGCGATTGAGGTGGGCGATGGTCTCGCCCAGCGCAAAGAACATCTGGTGCACGTCCAGTTTGCGCGGAAAGAGCGTCTCGACCACTTCCATCGCGCTGCGCGCGCCGGCGCCGAGCGCGGTCTCGAGTTCGGCGAGCCGCGCGGCGTGATGCGCCTCGAGTTGCGCGATGCGCTCGTGCGCGCCGCGAAACGGCAGGCCGTGCGAGGGCAGCACCAGCACGTCGGCCGGCAGGCTGCGATAGCGACCGATCGAAGAAAGAAACAGCCCGAGCGGATCGCCCTCGGGTTCGATCGACCACACGCTCACATTGGTCGATATCTTGGGCAGCAGCATGTCGCCGGAAATCAGCACCGCGAGCTCTTCGCAATAAAGCGACACGTGCTCGGGCGCGTGGCCCAGGCCGACGATCACCCGCCAGCGACGTGGGCCCGCCTTGAGCGAGTCGCCCTCGACGAGGCGGCGATAGCTGCGCGGAAAATCCGGGACATGAACGACGTACGCATTGCCGCGTCTTTGCAGCGCGCTGCGATGCGCCCCGTCGGCGCCGTATCGCGCAAAGTGCGCGAGCGAGGCCGCCGAGCCGTACCCGCCGATCTCGTGACGCAGCGCATGCGCGGTGAGGTATTCCCCCTGGCTCATCCAGAGATCGACCCCGAAACGCTGGCACAGCCAGGCCGCATTGCCCGCGTGATCGGGGTGGCAATGCGTGACCAGCACGCGCCGCACCGGCTTCGCGCCGAGCCGCTTGGCGAAGATCTGCTCCCACAGTACCAGCGTGCGCGCATCCGACAGGCCGCAGTCGACGATCGTCCAGCCGTCGTCTTCCTCGAGCAGCCACAGATTGATGTGGTCGAGCGCGAAGGGCAGCGGCATGCGCAGCCAGTGCACGCCCGGCGCGACTTCAACCGTGCTTCCCGGCTCGGGAGCACCGGCGAAGGGATACTCGAGCGGCGCGGAGTGGCGGATCGGGGATGGACTAGAATTGCTGGGATGGGCGGAGCTGCGCATGGTGCGATCGATATACCGGCAAGAGGCCGGGAGGGCATTTCCTCCCGCTCTCGGGCATCGGCGATTCCTCAGGTGGTCGTTTGTGCACCGGCGACGAGGCGGCGCGGTAACGGAAGCGAAGGCTGCATTGTAATGGGAATTTCCCGCACCGCCGCACACGCCGGTCTTCGGGCGCGAAATCGTGAGTGACGCGGAGCGCGGCGAATATTCGATCAGCGATCTGGCGCGCGAATTCGACATCACGCCGCGCGCGATCCGCTTCTACGAGGCGCAGGGGCTGCTCGCGCCGAAACGCGCGGGACAGCGGCGCATCTATACATCCCGCGACCGTACCCGGCTCAAGCTCACGCTGCGCGGCAAGCGCCTCGGGCTCTCCCTCGCGGAGGTCCGCGACCTGATCGAAATGTACGAGCCGGGTCGCGACGAGCGACCGCAGCTCGAGCGCTTTCTCGCGGTGCTCGAAAACCACAAATCGAGCCTGCTGCAGCAGCGCGCCGACATCGAGGACCAGCTCGCCGAAATCGCGGTATTCGAGAGCCGGATACGCAAGCAGCTCGCCGCGGGCGCGCGCGTGCGCGGCAAGCGGCGGGGTTGAGGCGAGACGGCAAAGCGGCGGGTTGGTTTGGTTTTTGACTTCCCCCGATCTCCCCATTTTGTACGGTTGCGCCTTTTGCAACCGTACAAAATGGGGAGACACCGAGGGCCGAACGATCGCTCGCTATCGCGCGGCCCGTCTTGATGACGCCAGCTGTAAACCAACGCTTAAAGAAAGTGAACAAGAGCGTTCACAAGCCCCCAGTGTCTTCGCGTTTGGCCCGGTTGCAAAGAGCGCAACCGAACCAACCGCGGAGATCGGGGAAATTCGAGACCTGAAGTCCAAAGCAGGAAGCACTCATCGGTCGCTGCCGACACATCGACCGTGACGCGTTGCGCGCGATCGGCATTCTGCTCGCCATCGTCTGCAATGCACTGCGCGCCGCGAGCCTGTTCTACGTCGAAGCCGGCCTGATCGCGCAGGCCGCGAACTGACCGCATTGCCGCTTTCTTCGCTCGAAGAGAACTTCGCGGGCGACTTTCCCGGCCGCACCGGCTGCTTTCGCGCGCAGCGCGGCGACGAGCGATTCACGGTGTGCGAGCTGATCCACGACAGCGCGGGCGGCGCGAGCTGGCCGGATGTGTCGGCGTGGTTCTGGCACGCCTGGTTCGCTCCGGCGCGGTCGTCGTGGTGGTCTTATGTCGTGGCGGAGCGGTCGTGATGCCGGGATGCGGCGCGTACGCTGCCTCACCACGAAGGGAGACGAATGGCGGCGCGATCGTCGCCGGCGCGCCGGCGCCGCCAATTGACGTTTACGTAAACGTCAACTAGAGTAACCCGCCCTTCGTCGAAGAGCCCCTCGATGACCGCTTCCGCTCCCACGCAGCCTGCGCTGGCATCGCGTTTCGATCCGCCCGACCCCGAGTTTGCCGCGCGCGTGCGCGCGAGCTTCGGCCGTCAGAAGGCGATGGCGCTGATCGGCGCGACGCTCAGCGCGGTCGCGCCCGGCCGCTGCGAGATCGAACTGCCCTTTCGCGACGAGCTCACCCAGCAAAAGGGATACGTGCACGGCGGCATCATCGGCATGATCGCCGACTCGGCCTGCGGTTATGCCGCGTATACGCTGATGCCGGCCGATGCCTCGCTCGTCACGGTCGAATACAAGATCAACATCCTCGCGCCCGGACTGGGCAGGCTCGTCGCGCGCGGCGAGGTGATCCGCCCCGGACGCACGCTGTCGATCACGCGCGGCGAGGTCTACGCCGAGTCCGCAGGCAGGAGTATCCTTTGCGCGGCGATGCAGCAGACGCTGATGATGTTGCCCGACACTCCCGACACCCCGGAATAGCCCCCGATCATGGAAATGCCCTTTCTGCGTTTCGCGCACGGCGAGTCGATCGACATGCTGCGCGAGGCGGTGCGCGATTTCGCGGCGCAGGAGATCGCGCCGCGCGCGGCCGAGATCGACCGCACGAACCAGTTTCCGATGGATCTGTGGGTGAAGCTCGGCGCGCTGGGACTGCTCGGCATCACGGTCGAGGAGGAATTCGGCGGCAGCAACATGGGCTACCTCGCGCACATCGTCGCGATGGAGGAGATCAGCCGCGCCTCGGCCTCGGTGGGGCTTTCGTACGGCGCGCATTCGAACCTGTGCGTGAACCAGCTGCGCAGGAACGGCAGCGACGCACAGCGCAGGAAGTACCTGCCGAAGCTCATTGCCGGCGAGCAGGTGGGCGCGCTCGCGATGTCGGAGCCCGGCGCGGGCTCGGACGTGGTCGGCATGCGCCTGCGCGCCGAGCGGGTAACAAGCGGACGCGGCGATCGCTACGTTCTCAACGGCAACAAGATGTGGATCACCAACGGTCCGGACGCCGACGTGCTGGTGGTGTACGCGAAGACCGATGCGAACGCCGGACCCCGCGGCATCACCGCCTTCATCGTCGAAAAGGGCATGAAGGGTTTCACCACCGCGCAGAAGCTCGACAAGCTGGGCATGCGCGGCTCGAACACCTGCGAGCTGGTGTTTCGCGATTGCGAGATCCCCGCCGACAACCTGCTCGGCGCCGAGGGCGCGGGCGTGAAGGTGCTGATGAGCGGGCTCGACTACGAGCGCGCGGTGCTCGCGGGCGGGCCCCTGGGCATCATGGGCGCCTGCCTCGATGTCGTCATTCCCTATGTGCACGAGCGCAAACAATTCGGCCAGGCGATCGGCGAATTCCAGCTGATGCAGGGCAAGCTCGCCGACATGTACGCGACCTACTCGGCCTGCCGTGCCTACGTCTACGCGGTCGGCCAGGCGCTCGATCGCGGCGAAACCACAAGGAAGGACGCCGCCGGGGCGATCCTCTACGCCGCCGAGAAGGCGACCTGGATGGCGGGCGAGGCGATCCAGGCGCTGGGCGGCATGGGTTACATCAACGAAACCCCGACCGGACGCTTGTGGCGCGACGCGAAGTTGTATGAAATCGGTGCCGGAACCTCTGAGATCCGCCGCTGGCTGATCGGCCGCGAGCTTTTCTCGGAAACTGCCTGACCGGATCGATCCGACATGACGCAACTCATCGAAACCTGCCGCGGCGCGGTCTATCCCTGGCAATGCGACCACATGGGACACATGAACGTGATGTGGTACGTGGGCAAGTTCGACGAGGGCACCTGGAACCTGTTCTCGATGCTCGGCGTGACGCCGTCCTTCCTGCGCGAGCATCATCGCGGCATGGCCGCGGTGCAGCAGGACATCACCTACCGCAGGGAACTGCACGCGGGCGACGTGATCGTCGTACGCTCCGCGATGCTGGAAGTGCGCGACAAGGCGCTCAAGTTCGTGCACGAGATGAAGAACGACCATACCGGCGAGATCGCCGCGGTGTGCGTGCTCACCGGAGTGCACACCGATGCGAAGACGCGCAAGGCTTGCGCGCTGCCCGAGGACGTCCGCCGGCGCGCGCGCGAACGGATCGTCGACTACGAGCTGCCGCGCCGGCAATAGATTACGTCACGCCTGAAGGAGAACCCCATGCCATCCGACCCGATCGTCATCGTTTCCGCCGCGCGCACGCCGATGGGCGGCTTGCAGGGGGAACTGAAGACTTTCACCGCGGCCGAGCTCGGCGCCGCGGCGATCCGCGCCGCGCTCGAGCGCGCGAAGCTCGCCCCCGAGGCGGTGCAGGAGGCGATCATCGGCTGCGTGCTTGCCGCCGGGCAGGGCCAGGCGCCGGCGCGCCAGGCTGCGCTCGGCGCGGGGCTGCCGCTGGCCGTGGGCTGCACCACGGTGAACAAGATGTGCGGCTCGGGGATGAAGGCGGCGATGCTCGCGCACGATCTGCTCATCGCGGAGAGCGCGCAGGTGATCGTCGCGGGCGGCATGGAGTCGATGAGCAACGCCCCCTACCTGCTGCCCAGGGCGCGCGCGGGCTACCGCATGGGCCACCAGCAGGTGATCGATCACATGTTCTTCGACGGGCTGGAGGATGCCTACGCGAAGGACGAGAAGGGCGGGGGCCGCCTGATGGGCAGCTTCGCCGAGGACTGCGCGGTGAAGTACGGCTTCACCCGCGCGGCGCAGGATGCCTTCGCGATTGCGTCGCTTCAGCGCGCGCAGCAGGCGAACCGGGAGGGCTGGTTCGCCTGGGAGACCACGCCGCTCGCGATCAAGGCGGGCAAGGAGGAGAAGTTCGTCGAGACCGACGAACAGCCGTTCAAGGCCAACCTGGACAAGATCCCCACGCTCAAGCCGGCGTTCAGGAAGGACGGCAGCGTCACCGCGGCGAACTCGTCTTCGATTTCCGACGGCGCCGCCGCGCTGGTGATGATGCGCCGCTCGACCGCCGACAGGCTCGGCCTCGCGCCGCTCGCGCGGGTCGTCGGCCACGCGAGCCACGCCCAGGAACCCGGCTGGTTCACCACCGCGCCGGTCGGCGCGATCCGAAAGCTGCTTGAGCGTTGCGGCTGGCAGGCGAAGGACGTCGATCTGTACGAAATCAACGAGGCCTTCGCGGTGGTGACGATGGCGGCGATGCAGGAGCACGGCCTGCCGCACGACAAGGTGAACGTGCACGGCGGCGCCTGCGCGCTCGGTCATCCGATCGGTGCTTCGGGCGCGCGCATCCTCGTCACCCTGATCGGCGCGTTGAGGAAGTACGGCCTCCAGCGCGGCGTCGCGAGCCTGTGCATCGGCGGGGGCGAGGCGACCGCGATGGCGCTCGAGCGCGTCTGACGCCCGCAGCGCGCGCGTGATTCTCTCGCCCGAACACGAACAACTGCGCGACAGCCTGCGGCGCTTCGCGCGCGAGCGCCTCGCACCGCGCGCCGCCGAGCGCGACCGCAGCCGCGCCTTTCCGCGCGAGGACCTGCAGGCGCTCGCCGCGATGGGCCTGTTCGGCGTCTCGGTCCCCGAACAATGGGGCGGCGCGGGCATGGACGGCAGCGCCCTCGCGATCGCCTGCGAGGAAATCTCCGCGGGCGAGGGCGCGACCGGCACCATCATCGCGGTGAACAACCTCGTCGCCGGCATCCTCGCGGGCTACGGCAACGACGCACAGAAGACGCAATTTCTGCAACCGCTCGCGCGCGGCGCGATGCTCGGCGCCTTTGCGCTCACCGAGCCGCAGGTCGGCTCCGACGCCGGCGCGATCACCACGCGCGCCGAGCGCCGCGGCGATCGCTACCTGATCAACGGCGTGAAGCAGTTCATCACCTCGGGCCAGACCGCCGACCTCGCGGTGGTCTTCGCCGTGACCGACAAGTCCGCCGGCAAGAAAGGCATCAGCGCCTTCATCGTGCCGACCGCGACGCCCGGCTACCGCGTCGCACGCCTCGAGGAAAAGGCCGGCCAGCACGCGAGCGACACCGCGCAGATCGCCCTCGAAGACTGCGCGGTGCCCGCCGCCAATCTCCTCGGCGAGGAAGGCCTCGGCTATCGCATCGCGCTCGCCAACCTCGAATCGGGACGGATCAACATCGCCGCCCAGGCGACCGGCATGGCGCAGGCCGCGCTCGACGCCGCGCTCGCCTACGCGAAGGAACGAACCAGCATGGGCAAGCGCCTCATCGAACACCAGGCGGTCGCCTTTCACCTCGCCGACATGGCCACTTCGATCGAAGCCGCGCGCCAGCTTTATCTGCACGCGGCGAGCCTGCGCGATGCCGGAAGACCCTGCCTCAAGGAAGCCTCGATGGCGAAGCTCTACGCGAGCGACATGGCCGAGAAAGTGGCCTCCGAAGCCATGCAGCTGCACGGCGGCTACGGCTACACCGCCGACTTCCCGGTCGAGCGCATCTGGCGCGACGTGCGCGTCTGCCGCATCTACGAAGGCGCGAACGACATCCAGCGCATGCTGATCGCCCGAACCCTCGCCGAGGGAAACTAAGCACGCCGATTTCACTCTTAATTCAGATCGCCTCATTTCGATCGGCTGCGCCTTTTGCAGCCGATCGAAATGGGGCGAACCACCCCGCCCCGCACAACGCCGCGCCCCAACAGGAATCCCCCTGGCCCAAATCCGCTAAGCTACCGACCCACCCCCAGGAGCCCATCATGCCCTCCCCCATCGACTTCTACTTCGACTTCTCCTCCCCCTACGGCTACCTCGGCGCGCAGAAGGTCGAGGCCCTCGCCGCCAAGCACGGCCGCACGGTCGCCTGGCATCCGATCCTGCTCGGCGCGATCTTCAAGATCACCGGCGGCAGGCCCCTGCCCGAATTGCCAATGAAGGGCGAGTACGCCAAGCGCGACTTCGCCCGCTCGGCGGCCTTTCTCGGCATTCCGTTCAAATACCCGACGATCTTCCCGATCTCCTCGGTCGCGCCCTCGCGCGCCTGCTACTGGGCGATGGGCAAGGATGCGAAGAAGGGCGCCGAACTCGTCAAAGCGCTCTACAAGGCCTACTTCGTCGAGGACCGCAACATCTCCGACGCGGCGACCGTGATCGAGATCGCCGCGGGCCTGGGCTTCAAGGCCGACGAGGTCGGTGCGGCGCTGAACGACCCGGCGGTAAAGGAAAAGACCAAGGCCGAGGTCGATGCGGCAATCGCGCGCGGCGTGTTCGGCTCGCCCTACATCATGATCGACGGCGAACCCTTCTGGGGCGTCGACCGCTTCGAGCAGATGGAACGCTGGCTCTCGACCGGCGGCTGGTGAGATGGCGCTGCTGAAGAAGCCCGTCAAGACGCTGATCGCCGAGGCCGAGACGCGCTGCGAGGGGATCGATGCCGAGGCCGCGCAGGCGCGCCTGGGCGACGCGAATACGGTGTTCGTCGACGTCCGCGACGTGCGCGAACTCGAGCGCGAGGGCATGATTCCGGGCGCCTTCCACGCGCCGCGCGGCATGCTCGAATTCTGGGTCGATCCGGAGAGCCCGTACTACAAGCCGGTGTTCGTCGAGGGCAAGACCTACATCCTGTATTGCGCCGTCGACTGGCGCGCGACCCTCTCCGCCGCGGCGCTCAGCGGGATGGGCATGGAGAAGGTGCTGCACCTGCGCGGCGGGTTTTCCGAATGGAAGAAGGCGGGCCGGCCGGTGGGCGAAAAGCCCGCGCACAGGGACAAGCCGGAGCAGCGCTGATGCCGGTGATCGAGACCCGGCTCGATACGCGCTCGGCGGAGTTTCGCGCCAATGCCGAGCGCATGCAGGGGCTGGTCGCCGACCTGCGCGAGAAGGTGGCGAGGATTTTGCTCGGCGGCGATGAGACCGCGCGCGCGAAACACGCCGCGCGCGGCAAGCTCCTGCCGCGCGAGCGGGTGAGGAAGCTCCTCGACCCGGGCTCGCCGTTTCTCGAGATCGGCCAGCTCGCGGCATTGGGCCTGTACAACGACGAAGCACCGAGCGCCGGAATCCTATGCGGCATCGGCAAGGTGTCGGGGCGCGAATGCGTGATCGTCTGTAACGACGCCACCGTCAAGGGCGGCACCTACTTTCCGCTCACGGTGAAAAAGCACCTGCGCGCGCAGGAAATCGCGGCGCAGAACCGCCTGCCCTGCATTTATCTCGTCGATTCGGGCGGCGCGAAT
>JAOUFA010000302.1 GCA_029858545.1 Betaproteobacteria bacterium | reverse complement strand
CCGACGATGCTGACCGTTCCGTGTTCGCGGTTGTACTTGACCGCATTCGACAGCAGGTTGACCAGAACCTGCTTGAGCCGGGTGCGGTCGGCGAGGACGTTCGCGTCGCGAAGCTCACCCGCCTCGATGAGACGGATGCCGCGCGCCTCGGCGAGCGGGCCGACCAGAGTCAGGCATTCGGCCAGCACCGACGACAGCTCGACCCGTTCGTTGCTGACGATCAGCTTGCCCGACTCGATGCGCGACAGGTCGAGCACTTCGTTGATCAGCTCGAGCAGGTGCGCGCCCGCCTGCGCGACCTCGTTCACCTGGTCGCGCTGCTCGCCCGCCAGCGGGTGCCGGCGGTCGCTCAGCAGCAGTTGCGAGAAACCGAGGATCGCGTTCATCGGGGTGCGGAGTTCATGACTCATGCGCGACAGAAACTCCGATTTGGCGAGGCTCGCGCGTTCGGCGAGTTCCTTCGCGGCGAGCAGGTCGCCGGTGCGCTGCCGGACGCGCTCCTCCAGCTCCCGGTTGGTCTCGCGCAACTGTGCCGCGCCGACCACCTCGAGCTGCAGCTTCCACTGCCGGACCAGGGCGTATCCGAGCGCGACGAACAGCGCGATCGCGCCGGACGTGGACAGCAGTATCAGCCGCGCCAGTTCGCGCCACTCGGCGAGCGCGACCGATTCGGAGTTCGTCACGTTGACCGTGAGCGGGTAGCCGCGCACGGCATGCATCGCCATCAGCTGCGGCGCCGCCCGGCCGTTCCGCCCGGCAAAGAGGCTTCCCTGCTCGGCGCGCGACATCGTCTCGCGCACGAAGCGCGCGACTTCGGCATCCTGCGCGGCGGCGCCTTCGCCCGGAGGCTGGCGCAGCAGCAGCACGCCGTCGCGACGGTAGACCGAAATCGACGCGCCGTCGTGATGCAGCAGCGCGGCGAACAGCTTCTCGAAGCGGCTGGTGGCGATGGTCGCGATCGCGGCCCCGAGGAAGCTGCCGTCGGGCGCGCTGATGCGGTGCACCAGGAGGATCGCTTTCTGTCCGCCGACGTGGGTCGTGACCGGCGCCGATACGAGCGAGGCGATCTCGGGATTGTCGCGCAGCGTGGCGAAGTAGTCCTGGTCGTAGACCGCCACCGGGGGCGGCGGCCAGGAGCGCGAATTGTTGAGCAGCTGGCCATCCGCATCGACGAAGGTCAGCGCATCGATGTCCGCGGCGAGGATCACCCGCTCGCGCAGCAACTCGTTCATCGCGCGCGTCGCGACATGGCGCCGGAATGCCTCCGGCGAGCGCAGTCCGGCGGCCGCGATGTGCTCTTCGAACGAGGCGATCAGCAGATCGGCGCCGAACATGACGCGCTGGGTATGCTCGGCGAGAATCAGGCTGACTTGCTCGAGGTTCTCCATTTCATTGGCCAGGGTTCGCGTTCGCGTGGCGAGCGCAGTGCCGCCGGCGAGCGCGATCAGCGCGGCGACGAGCAGCACGCCGATCATCGCCACCCAGAACAGCGGGGTACGCACGACGCCTCGCGCGCGGCGCCGGGCGTCAACGCAACGCGCGCGGCGATCCGTCACGGCGCGGTCCTGAACAGCCGGAACGCCCCGTCGCGGACTTCGACCGCCAGAGGCGGCTGAACCAGTTGTCCGGCCTCGTCGAAATGGGCCTCGTTCGCCACACCGGGGAGCTTCCCCCGCCAGGCCGCGATGCACTCGCGCAGGCGGTCCCTGTCGGGGCCCGCGCGTTGCAGGCAGGGCGCGGCGATGTACCGGATCGCGCGGTACTCCCAGGCGGCGAGCACCGGACGCGGCACCTCATGCCGCCGCGTGAACTCCCTGCGGTAGCGATCGGCCCAGGCCTGGGCCTCGGCGTCGACTTCCTCGCTGAAATGGGTCATCAGGATCGTGCCCGCCGAGGCAAGCGGCGCCGACGATATCAGCGCCTCGTTGGCGAGTCCGCCGGTGCCGAGGAAGCGGGCCTTGATGCCGAGTTCGCGGGCCTGCTTCATGATCTCCGGGGCGGCCGGAACGGTTCCGAACAACGCGATGCTGTCGGGATTGGCCGCCCGCAGGCGCTGCAGCTGCGAGGTGAAATTCCGGTCGGCGGTCTGATACGACTGGATTTCCACCGGGCTCACGCCGCGACGCGCGAGCGCGGCGATGAACACATCCCGGTTGGCCGCGCCGTAATCGTTGCTGTCGTTGAAAACCGCGATGCGGGTCGCCGCAAGCCAGCCGAGCGCGATGCCCGCCAGTTGATCGGCCATCACGCTGTCGGTCTGGATGACGCGAAACGTCCATCGGTTCTTCTTCGAAGTGATGCCCGGATGGGTCGCGCCGACCACGATATAGGGAATGCCGGCTTGCTCCGCGACGTCCAGATTCGCGAGGACCTGCGGGCTTCCCCAGCCTCCCACGACCAATGCCACGTCGGCGGCGACCAGGCGCCGCATCGCGAGCGTCGAGCGCGCCGGTTGCGACGCGCCGTCGGCGACCAGCAGCTTCAGCTTGCGCCCGTCGATGCCGCCCGCGGCATTGACGTCGCGCACCGCCATCTCCGCGCCCTGCACGATGCCCCGGCCGTACGAGGCCCCCAGCCCGGTGATGCCGGCGATCACGCCGAGCGTGATGTCCTCGGCCAACGCGCCGACCGGCTGCGCCGCGAGGACCACGCCGGCAACGACCGCGGCGAGACTGCTCACCGCGGAGCGCAGCGGGCGGCGCACGGCGTCGCCCGCACGCGCAGGCCGCGCTTCGGGCGCGCAGGAGAGCGTCACGGAATAGTTGGATTGCCACATCGTCGGTTCGTCATCGTCGCGCACGATTCGCCGTCGCGCTGACCGCCGCACTATCGGGCCATTGCGTCCGAGCGTCAAGCACCGCGGCCGCGGGCTCGTACGCCGCGCGGAGGATGCGCGAAAATCCCCTGCCCGGGACGGGGCCGATGCGGGTTTGCTATACCATAGGCGCCACGACAATCGGGCAGCGCTAAGGGGGCGGGGGCTTGGTCCAGCAACTGGAACGGCAGGCGCGCGAGACAATCGACCGGATGCTTGGCGCTGCGGGTTGGGTGGTGTGCGATGTCGCGAGGGGCGCGGGCGCCGCGACCCCCTGGAAGAAGCCTCGGGCTCGGCGCTCGACAATCTGTTCAAGACGCCTGCGCCGATCGACTGCCATAGTTGCCGAAACATCGAAGGTAGTTGCGCGGCGCCGGTGTAGCGCCGAAACCATGGAGAGGCCCAATGAGTGAGGACATTGACGCGCTGACCGAGAAGTTGCGTGCCTTCGCGAACGCGCGCGACTGGTCGCAATTCCACTCGCCAAAGAATCTGGCCTCTGCGCTGAGCGTGGAAAGCGGCGAGCTGCTGGAACACTTCCAGTGGCTGACTGACGAGCAAAGTCGCCATCTCACCGTAGCCCAGAAACAGGCGGTGGCTATGGAGGTTGCGGACGTCCTTCTCTACTTGCTGCGATTCTGTGACACGCTGGGCATTGACCCGCTGGCCGCGGCGCACGAAAAGATGGTGCTAAACGAACAAAGATACCCGGTGGAGAGTGCGCGGGGCAACAGCAAGAAGTACACGGAATTGTGACACTGGCGATCTTCGCAGGCCTGCGTTCGTGATCATCTACCGGGCCACCAAGAGCAAGTTCATTGAGGACGCGCTGTCACGCGACATCGAAGTAGTCGTTTCCGAAGCTTACCGCGAGCGCACGGGCGTAGGCGTGGCGGCGGGCGAGTTCCGGGCCTGGCGTGAGTCGCTGCTGCAGATGGCGCGCGTCTTGCACGACGATGGTATTCCCGACCGCTCGGGCGTCGCGATCGAATACAAGATTCCGCAGACGAACAGGCGCATCGACTTCATCGTCACCGGGCTTGATGAGACGAAGTCGTCCAAGGCCATAATCGTCGAGCTCAAGCAGTGGTCGACGGCGAAGCGTACGCAAAAAGATGGAATCGTTCTGGCGCGGCGCGGCGGCCGCACTGGCGAGGTCGAGGGGCCTCATCCCTCGTATCAGGCGTGGTCCTACGCTGCCTTGCTCGAAACCTTCAATACCGCAGTCTACGAGGGCGGCATTGGGCTTCGGCCCTGCGCTTACCTGCATAACTATGAGCGAGACGGCGAAATCGACCATGCCTTCTACGTTCCGCATATCGAGCGCGCGCCACTGTTCCTTAAGGGGGCTGGGGAGCGCCGCCGACTGCAGGAATTCATCAAACGCCACGTTCGATACGGCGACGACGGCGAGTTGCTTTACCGAATCGAAGATGGTCGCGTCAGGCCGTCGAAGATGCTTGCCGACAGCGTGCTCGGCATGCTGCAGGGAAACGACGAGTTCGTGCTCATCGACGATCAGAAGCTGGTGTTCGAGACGGCCTTGCAGGCGGCGCGCGCGTCTGAGAGGGGCGCTAAGCAGGTCCTCATCGTCAAAGGGGGGCCCGGGACTGGCAAGTCGGTGGTTGCGATCAATCTCCTGGCTACGCTGATCGGACGCGAGAAGAATGCTCGCTACGTCTCGAAAAACGCTGCCCCGCGCGCGGTGTACGAGACCCGCTTAGTCGGATCGTTCCGTCGCACACAGATCAGCAATCTGTTCTCGGGTTCCGGCTCGTTTGTCGGCGTCGAATGCGACGCGTTCGATGTGCTCATCGTCGATGAGGCGCACCGACTCAATGAAAAGGGAGGATTGTTTGGCAATCTGGGCGAGAACCAGATCAAGGAACTGATCGGCGCTGCCCGCTGTACGATATTCTTCGTTGATGACGACCAGCGCGTCACGCTGCGTGACATCGGTCATGTGGGGGCGCTGCGCGAATGGGCGGCACGTATCGGCGCCACCGTCACCGAATGC
>JAOUFA010000017.1 GCA_029858545.1 Betaproteobacteria bacterium | reverse complement strand
GATGTGCGCGACTGGAAGGTCGTGCGGCAGGTCCCGACACTCGGGCCGGGATTCTTTCTGCGCAGCCACGAAAATTCGCGCTATGCCTGGGTCGATTCGATGATGAGCCGCGAATACAAGGACACCCTGCAGGTCATCGACAAGGAAACGCTGGAGGTGGTCGCGCGCCTGAGACCCGCACCCGGCAGGACGCTTGCGCATGTGGAGTTCGACCGTTACGGCCGTTATGTGCTCGCGAGCCTGTGGGAAATGGACGGCGCGCTGATCGTCTACGATGCCGCGACGCTGAAAGAAGTGAAACGCATCCCGATGAGAAAGCCGGTAGGCAAGTACAATGTCTACAATAAGGTCACTCGCTCAGACGGGACCAGCCACTGACATGACGATCGAAGACAACGACATCGCCTCCGCGCGCAAGGCGCGCACCGGCATCAAGGTGCAGGCCTTCCTCGCCAATCTGCCGATGTTCGGTGATATGAACGACGAGGAGCTTGGCCGCATCGCACGCTATACCCAGACCCTGCATGTCGAAAAAGGGCAGACGATCTGCGAGACGGGCGATCCGTGCACCGGTTTTCACGTCGTGGTCTACGGGCAGGTGAAGATCGGGTTCACTTCTCCGCAGGGTGTCGAAAAAGTGGTCGAGATCATCCGTCCAGGGCAGAGTTTCGGTGAGGCGCTGATGTTTCTGGAGAAGCCCTATATCGTGTTCGCCCAGGCGCTCGCCGACAGCATGCTGCTGCATGTCGCCAAGCACGCCGTGTTCGAGGAACTGGGGCGCGACGCGGGCTTTGCGCGGCGCATGCTATCGGGATTGTCGCGGCGGCTGCACGGCCTGGTGCGCGATGTCGAAGCCTATACGCTGCGCTCGGGCGCCGAGCGTGTGATTGGCTACCTGCTCGCGGAACTGCCCGATGGCGTCACGGTGCAGGACGCAGCGCCGATCGAGGTGAGTCTCTCGCCGGGAAAGAGTGTGATCGCCTCGCGCCTGAACATGACTCCGGAACATTTCTCGCGAATTCTGCATGACCTGTCGACCTCGGGGCAGATCGAGGTCGACGGGCGTACGGTGCGCATCCTCGATTTGGCGCGGCTGCGCGGCGAGAGCGCCTAGGCCGGCGGTCGCCGGGAAGCGGAAGAGAACCCGCCGGAAAGCCCCGCCTCAGGCGGCAATGCGGGTCAGGTTCTTGCGGTCGTGTCGGCGCGCGCGCGCGACGCTGAGTGGCAAGGCGCGACGGGGCTTCTCTCCGTGGATCACGACGCGATCACGACCGCTGCGTTTGGCGGCGTAGAGCGCTTGATCGACTGCCGAGAACAGGCGATCGGGCGACTGCCCGTCGCACTCGGCGACGCCCGCGGAGATGGTGATGCGGCCGAGCGATTGGCCGTTGTGCACGAGGTCAAGATCGCGCAGTGCCGCGCACAGCATCCCCGCGCGCGCCGCCGCGCTTGCGGCGGTCGTCCCGGGCAGGATCAGCAGGAATTCCTCTCCGCCGTAGCGGCAGGCGATGTCGCTGCCGCGCACGTGCTTGCGCGCGAGTTCGCCGATCACGCGCAGGACGGCGTCTCCGGCATCGTGGCCGTGGCCGTCGTTCAGTCTCTTGAAGTGGTCGACGTCGAACATGATGAGGCTCACCGGCATCTTGGCGCGCGCGGCGGCGAGCAGTTCGCGTGCGAGCGCATCTTCCATGTAGCGGCGGTTGTAGAGGCCCGTGAGCGGGTCGCGGAAGGCCTGCGCGGCGAGTGTTTCGCGCAGACGCAAATTGAGAAAGGACAGTGCGAGCTGACCCGTCACCTGCTGCGCCACGCGCTCGACGGTTGCACGATCCTCGACGCCAAGTGCTTGCGGGGCGGCGATTTGCAGCAGTCCGATGGTCTCGCCTTGCGCGATCATCGGCAGGCACACCTGGAACTGCTCGGCGCGGTTGCCGAGGTGCGCGCAGCAAGTCTCGGCAGCCAGTTGTTCGGCGCGATGGGTCGCATTGCGACGCAAGGCACAGCACTGGTCCTTGCACAGGGCTGCGCTGCGTTTTTGCGCGGGGTCGGTGCTTGCCGCGCAGACGTGGCAGCCGTCCGCCGCCCGGCGCAGATAGACCGTCGCCGGCAGGCCGGCGAAGAACTGTCCGAGGTAGCGCGGCAGGACCGTGCAGGCTTCGGCGACATCGTTGCAGATCTGCAGAACCTCGGTCATCTCGCGCAGCAGCGCCCCTTCCTGATTGCGTTGTTCGAGGGCGGTGACGGTTCCGGTGAGGCGTTCGTTGGCGCGGCGAAGTTCCTCGCGCACCGCGGCGGCGGCGGTGATGTCGTGCCCGACCCCGCGGTAGCCGATGCAGCGGCGCTGAGCGTCGAACACCGCGCCGCCCGAGATCGCCACATGGTGCGTCCGACCTTCTATCTCCATGACTATTTCGAAATCACGAAACGGCTGGCAGGTGGCGAGCAACGCCCGGTAATCATCCCAATTGCCGCTTCTGGGCGCGATGCCGTGAAGCTGCCAGAGCGGACGGCCGAGATAGGTGTCCGCGCGCGGCAGCATGCTTTCTGCCAGCGCGCCGCCCAGGCAGGTGAAACGATATGCGGAATCGGTTTCCCAATACCAGTCGGAGCACAGGTGCGTGAGACTGCGGTAGCGGTTCTCGCTCGCCGCGAGGTCGACGGCACGTTCCACCGCGAGGGCCGCGCTGCGACGGTGCTCGGTCGCGGCGAACCAGACCAGCGGGGCGAGCAACAGGCTGACCGGCACGCCGATCGCGAGGACCATCTCCGGAGACCCCGCGCCGGCGGCATGCCACGCGGCCGCGGTCAGCGCAATGCCGAAGAGGATTGCGGCAATCACCGTCGACGCAACGAAGTGCCGGCGCAACCATGGCTGCCACGCCCTGTGTTCGGCCAAACCGAGGAGGTTCCTGAGCGGGTTGAAACGAAGGCGAGCCATCCTGGAAGGCTCCGTACGCAGCCGGGTGCTCGCGGGCTGCTGGAAGGTGGCGGTTTCGGGCTTCATGGGAGAGAATGGTCCACCAGTGGGAGCGTGATCAGTGCGTGGAACTCGGGGGGCTTTCCCCCCCGATTTCGCACTGTGCGTCGGTATCCTTCCTACAGCTGTCAAAGCTTTGTCAGGGCGGTGGCGAAATGAGAACGCGGTCCCTTTGCGAGTTACGCGTTTGTTGACTCATATCGTGTTTGTTGCCCGGGAGGCGGCGCACGCGCCCCTACAATCATCGTCATGGAACTGGTTTGTCCGGCGGGCGGATTGCCTGCGCTGAAGGCTGCGGTCGACAACGGCGCAGACTGGGTCTATCTGGGCCTGCGCGACGAGACCAATGCGCGCAATTTCGCGGGACTGAATTTCGACGAGCGTTCGCTCGCCGAGGGGGTGCGCTACGCGCATGCGCATCGGCGCAAACTGGTGCTCGCGGTAAATACCTATCCGCAGGCGGCAACCTGGAACCGCTGGACCTCGGCCGTGGACCGCGCCGCGGCGCTCGGTGTCGATGCGGCGATCATCGCCGACCTGGGATTGATCGACTACACGCGGCGCAAGCATCCCGGCCTGGAAATCCACCTTTCGGTGCAGGGCTCGGCAACCAGCCACGAGGCGGTGAATTTCTACTACGAGCGCTTCGGCGTGAAGCGCGCAGTGCTGCCGCGCGTGCTATCGCTCTCTCAGGTGGAGCAGGTGGTGCGCAATACGCCGGTCGAAATCGAGGTATTCGGCTTCGGCGGCCTGTGCGTGATGGCCGAAGGGCGGTGTGCGCTTTCAGCCTATGCCTGCGGCGATTCACCCAACACCACTGGGGCCTGTTCGCCAGGGCGCGCGGTACGTTGGCAGGAGACTGCAGCGGGGCTCGAGTCGCGTCTCAACGGCGTGCTGATCGACCGCTATGCGCAAGGCGAACACACGGCGTATCCGACGCTTTGCAAGGGGCGCTACCGGGTTCAGGGGGAGACCTATTACGCGATCGAGGAGCCGGCGAGCCTCAACACGCTCGAGTTGTTGCCGAGCTTCGCGCGCGTCGGTATTGCGGCGATCAAGATCGAGGGCCGCCAGCGCAGTCCCGCCTATGTCGCGCAGGTGACGCGCGTCTGGCGCGAGGCGATCGACGCGCTGGCACAGGAGGGCGCGAGTTTCGCGCCGCGCGTACCCTGGATCGCCGCGCTAAACTGGCAATCGGAGGGCAGCCAGCACACGCTCGGTGCTTTCTCGCGCCCGTGGAAATGAACCCTGCCGAAATGCCGGGGCGGCTGAAGCTTGCATTGGGGCCGCTGCTCTATTACTGGCCGCGCGACCGCGTGCTCGCCTTCTATCGGGAGATCGCGGAATCTGCGGTCGACGCGGTTTATCTGGGAGAAGTGGTCTGTTCGCGCCGCCACGAATTGCGCCTGGAGGACTGGCTTTCGATCGGGGAAGAACTGGCCGCCGCCGGAAAGGAAGTGTTGCTCTCGGCGCAGGCGCTTACCGAATCCGAGGGCGACCTGAAGCTGATGCGACGGGTGGTCGAGAACGCCCGCTGGCGCGTCGAGGCAAACGACATGGGTGCGGTGCGTATGCTCGCGGATCGCGTCGGCTGGGTCGCCGGACCGCATCTCAACATTTACAATCCGCGCACGCTGGCGATGTTCGTCGCGATGGGTGCAACGCGTTGGGTCGCGCCGGTCGAAGTTGCGCGGGAGATGCTGTCGGGTGTGCTCGCGGAACGACCGGCGGGGATCGAGGTTGAAGTGTTCGCGCACGGTCGACTGCCGCTCGCATTTTCCGCGCGCTGTTTCACCGCGCGGCGATTCAACCTGCAAAAGGAGGTTTGTGGCTATCGCTGCCTGGATTTTCCAGATGGCCTCGAGCTCGAGACGCGCGACGGCGAGGCATTCCTGGCATTGAACGGCGTGCAGACCCAGTCCGCGCAGGTCTACAGCCTGGCGGGCGAAATCGCGCCCCTGCGTGCGCTCGGGGTGGACGTGCTGCGCGTCAGCCCGCAGTCGCGCGGCACGCGCGAGGTACTCGAAGTGATGCGGGCCGCGATCGACGGTGGAATCGATGCAAGTGCGGCGCATCGGGCACTCGCCGCAGTCGCGCCCGGCAAGCTCTGCGATGGCTTCTGGTACGGTCGCGCGGCGCATGAACCTACGGCGCCTACCGGGCATGGAGTCCAGGCGTGAAGCCGGCAGCGCAGACGCTGGCCGTACCGCTGCCGTTGCGCGCCCTGCTCAGGCGCCTGCCCGAGGCGCCGCCGGCCCGGCTGATGGCGCTGGCACTCAATTTCGCGCTTGCGACGAGGGTTCTGCCGCGCGAGGCCTTCGATGCCCTGCGTGACAAGAGATTGAGACTGGAGTTTTCCGATGCGGGAGTCGGATTGTGTCTGGCGTACGGCGCGCAGGGCTTCACCATGGCCGGCAGCGGCGCAGCCGATGTCACGATCCGGGCGAGTACCGCTGACTATGCACGCCTCGCCTTGCGGCGCGAGGACCCCGATACACTGTTCTTTTCGCGTCGCCTGCTGATCGAAGGCGATACCGACCTGGGGCTGATCGTGAAGAATACGCTCGACGCGGTGGACTGGGATCGCCTGCCCGCGCCGCTGCGAGCGCTGCTGCGGTACGCGCAAAGGGTCGGCGCGCACTGAGGCATTTCGCGTACGGCGGTGCACGCCGCGCGGCGCGCGGGCACAATGCGGCACATGGGGCCTGCCTCGCGATCTTTCGCTCGTACCACCGGCGTTGTGCTGCTTGCGCTGCTCGGGGGCTGCGGCGGCACGGCGCTGCTCACCAAGCAGGACTATGCGCCGAGCGTGCGGGCGCTCGCGCAAGGCAAGGTCGACGACGCGCGCGCGAGCCTCCTTCCGCTCGGGGAGCAAGGCGGCTTCATCACCACCATGGAGAAGACCTACCTCGCACTGCTGCAGGGACGACCCGAGATCGACGAACTCGCGCACTTCGCGACGGTGGTGGAAAACCAGTTGCGCTATAAGGTTTCGCGTGAGGCGCGCAGTTTCTTCTATCTGCATACCCCGGAGGACTACTACGCCGGCGAGCACGAGGTGATCTGGATGCACATGCTGCTCAGCTGGGGCTATGCGCTGCGCGGCGAATCCGAGAAAGCCTGCATCGAGGCGCGCGTTGCCGACAATCTGCTCGAGCTGTCGTGGCGTCCCGCGGGACGCTTCGACGATCCGGCGATGCGCCTGTTCGTCGCCGCGCTGTGGGCGATGTGCGGCGACTGGCGCGAAGCGCGCGTCGATCTGCGTGCCGCGGCGTCGCTTGATCCGTCGCTCGGCTGGACGCGCGAATTGTCGGATCGCGAGACGCCGCCTGCGCACCTGTTCCTCATTCTGGGAGGGGTCGGGCCCGAACCCTACTGGGATCCGCAATGGAGCGTCACGCCGCTGCGCTCGGGACGCAAGATCGGTTTTCGCCTGGGCGGCATGAAGAGCAACATCGAGATCGTCGATTCACGGGGTTTGCGATTCAAGGCTCGACGCTCCCCCGACGCGATGGCGTGGTACGAGCGCCATCTCGTGCGCAACAACGAGATCCAGGATCTGATCGAGGACTCGCATTACGCCAAGGACGTCGTCACCGAGGGCGGCGTCGCCACGGCGAAGATCGGCTTGAGCACTGCAGTGGGCCTCGCCTGGGGGGTCGGCGGCACCGTGCTCGGCGGGGCGATTGCCTACGCCGGGGCGAAGGCGGGCAACGGCGACGCGGTCAGCACGGGGCTCGTGATCATCGGCGCGGGATGGGCGAAAGGCTGGGACGTGATGTCGGGCGGTGCGCGCGAGAGCACGCGGCAATTCAGGGAGCGCGTCGATCCGAGCGTCGGCTACCGGCTGGTGCGATTTCTCCCCGATTACCTGTGGCTTGCTTGGGGCGACGGGCATCTGGCCTACCCGGTGGAAGTACGCACGGGGCGCGAGGCGCGGCTCGCTTCGCGCGGCGTGGTGAATCGAGGGAATTCGGTGAGTATCGTGTTCGTTGCAGATGTGCGGAGTAGCGCGGGCTCGAGCGGCGGAGGGAAGTATTGAGATTTCTGCGGGTATGGGACCGTCCGCGTCGAGGCGATGAGCCGCGCCGGCGAGCACTATCGCGGGCGGCCGCTCGCGCGGCAGTTTTCGGGATATGCCAAGTGAAATGATCGCTACGGAGAGCGGTCGCATGAACATGCGCGTTTCCCACTTGCCGAGCACAATACCGGATACTTTCGCACCCGGGCGAACCGCCATCGCGGTGGAGTTCGGGAAATTTGCTGTTGCGCTGTTCGATGAGGGCCGGTTCGACGAGGTGGCCGACTGTTGCCGCACGCAGCCGACTCGCACGAGCAGCTTGGCTGCTGTTTGCTCGAGATGGGCGATGCAACCGGAGCCATGGCAGCCTTCGCCGGCGTATCGCTCAATCGCCGCTCATGGATGCCGCGCGCTTTACGCACAATTTGGAGTCTGCCTATCGCGCCATCTGGCGCCGTTGGTGCGCCGACGGCAGGCCTGGACGGGACAGGGTGGGCAGCTGAGCCTCGTTATGCGGTGCGCTCCCCCTGGGCGTGTTCTGTCGTGACCAAAAAAAAGCGGAGGGATGACCTCCGCTTCGTGCTGCCGCACGCCGGGGATAGCCGGCGTGCGGGTGATGACCCCTTCAGCCCTGCTTAAGGATCCAGGCCACAAGCTTTGCGATGTCCGCGTCGGACACTGCCGGGTTCGGCGGCATGGGGATCGGCCCCCAGGTGCCCGAGCCTCCGGCCTTGACTTTGCCCGCGAGCATTGCGGTGGCGCCAGCCTGGCCCTTGTATTTCTTGGCCACTTCCTTGTACGCCGGACCGACGCTCTTTGCGGCGATCTGATGACAGGCGAGGCAGTTGTGCTTCTTCGCGAGCGCCTCGTCGGCGCTCGCCACGGGCGCCGCAGCGAGCCCGGCAAGTGCCGCGACCGCGGCAAGCAGTGTGGTGCGATTCATCGTTGCAAGGTCCTCTTAGTAAATGTCGTGGGTCGTATTGTAAACGTTGAAGTGGCCGGTAGGCGTGATGATCTCGGGTGTCTTGATGACCGCCTTCAGCTTGCGGGTTTTATCGTCAACCACGACAAGTGCTGACTCCTGATTCTTCGCGCTCCAGACCGCGAACCACACCTCGTCGCCGGCCTTGTTGTACTCAGGCTGCACGACGCGCTTGGCGCCTTCACCGAGCCCGGCCCATTCCGCGATCGGCAGCACCGCGGGCTTCTTATCGAGGTTCCGGATGTCGAACACGGCGATTGACTGCGCGATCTTCGAGTCGGGGTTGAGCGGCGTGTCGACCCACAGGTTCTTCGATTTCGGGTGGGTCTTGATGAACAGATTGCCGCCGCCCTGGCCGTCGATCATGCGAACGACTTTCCAGGCATTCGCCTTGTGTCTCAACGGATCGGTGCCGATCACGGCAATCTTCTCGCTGCCGAGATGGCCGGTGGCCCAGACCGGTCCGAATTTCGGATCAAGGAAATTCGCGCCGCGGCCCGGGTGCGGGATCTTGTCGACGTCGATCAGCTTGACGAGCTTGCCTTCCTTCGAATCGACCACGGCGATCTTGTTCGACTGGTTGGCGGCAACGAGGAAATAGCGCTTCGTCACGTCCCAGCCGCCATCGTGCAGGAACTTGGCAGCCTCGATCTCCGTAGTCCTCAGGTTATTGATGTCGCGGTAATCGACCATCAGAACCTTACCGGTCTCCTTGACGTTGACCACGAATTCCGGCTTCGTGTGGCTGCCCACGATCGAGGCGACGCGCGGCTCGGGGTGGTATTCCTGGTCGCCCACGGTCATGCCGCGGGTGGCGACGATCTTGAGCGGCTCGAGCGTATCGCCCTTCATGATCACGTACTGCGGCGGCCAGTAGGCTCCGGCGATCGCGTACCGGTCCTCCCAGCCCTTGGCGCGCGAGGTCTCGACCGAGCGCGCTTCGAGGCCGATCTTGATCTCGGCGACGTTGTCGGGTTTGGCCATCCACAGGTCGATGAGGTTCAGTCGACCGTCGCGACCGATGGTGTAGACGTAGCGGCCCGATCCCGAGGTACGCGAGATATGCACCGCGTAGCCCGTTTTCACGATGTTGATGATCTTCTTCGTGTCACCGTCGATCAGCGCCACCTGGCCGGTATCGCGCAGGGTGGTGGCGAAGATATTCTCGATGTTGTAGTTGTTTTCCTTCTTCTTCGGCCGCTTCTCGGGAGCGATGTACACCTTCCATGATCCCTTCATTTGCGGCAGACCCCACTCTGGCGGGGTCGGAGGCGTTTGTTGTACGTAGCGCGCCATCAGATCCACTTCGGCGTCGTTCAACTCACCCGAGGTGCCCCAGTTCGGCATGCCCGCGGGCGAGCCGTACTTGATGAACACCTTCATGATTTCAGTGCCCTTTCCAAGCGTGATGTCGGGAGTAAGCGGCTTGCCGGTCGCACCCTTCCTCAACACCCCGTGACAGCCCGCGCAGCGCTCGAAATAGATCTGGCGCGCCTTGTCGAACTCCGCCTTGGTCATTGGCGGCGCCTTGGGGTTGATGTCCTGGTGCATGTCGATGCCTTCGAGCGGCGATCCGCCGGCCTGGTAGCGGATTTCTGACTCGGTCACGGGAGCACGGCCGGGCTGCGTGGGTTGTGCCCAGGCCGCCGCGACGGCTAGCGGCAGCGCCAGCGCGCCGACGGCCCGTGCGAGGTTGTTCGGTCGTATGAATTTCATGGGAACCTCCGGGTAATAATGACAAAAATCGTTGATGCGGATTTCAAGAAAGCTGAAAAAGCAATGAGAGAATCGTTGTCTAAAGGCCCCTCGCGCCTCTTTCTGCGTTCAGGAGCGAAGCGTGCACGGGAGTGCTGGCGCTGCATTTGATGCAAATCAATGGTCGCGAGGACGCTCGTCGCGCAATGCCCGGATGCAGCGGGGTCATACGGCGGCCGCCGAAACGTTCGGCCTGGACCTGTGCAGTAAGTCCGGTTCCTGTTCATTTGCCGCGCGGCTCAATGGTCAGTTCAAACCCTCCATCCTCGCGGGCGCGCCCGTGGTAGCGGCGGCCGCGCTCGGTCAGCAGGCCATACAGGGGGTAGGGTTCGTGGCGAAGCAGCGCCACGAACGGTTTTTGGGGTTCGCGATCGAGCGAGTCGAGGATGCGCAACAGCGGTTCGGGGGGGTCGAGATTGCGCAGGTCGACCATCGGCGACGCATTCTCCGCCCCAGGAAGGGGCGCGGTGCCAACGGGGGCGGGGACCACCTGCTCGCCGAACGCCAACATGCTCGCGCGAGCGTGTTCGTGCAACAGATCGGCCAGGCGCTCCAATTCTGCATGGCAACCCTCGGGATCGTGCGCCGGTGACGCCGCGGCGAGAACATCGATTGCCGCGCGCAACTCGGCATGATTGGCGCGCAGAGGCGCAAGAGATTCGCGCGCAACCGAGCGCTCGAGCAACGGCAGCACATCGTCGTTCTCCTGGGCGATCAGCGAGAGCACGCCCTCGCGCAGGCTCGTCATGTCGCTGCGGTATCGCGTCCAGTCGCCTTCGCGCGCCGAACGCGACACCGATTCCGCGATGGCGCTCAGTTCACGATGTCGCGCGTGCAGGGATTCGGCCAAGCGGTGCATGTGATGGTGAGCAAGAAAGCACGGTGCGCCATTGATGACAGTCCGGACGCATGCCGCCCTTGATATGAGTCAAGCGAAGCGGGCGCGCGTGTGGACGAGGGCGATGACGAGGGCTGCGACGGCCGCCGCATGCGCAAGCGAGGCGGCGAAGTTCGGGGCAAGCAGCAGTGCCAGGCTTCCCGCGGCGGGAGCGGCGAAGGCGATGACGACCAGCGTCATGGCGCCGCGGCGGGCGCCCGACGCGCCGCGCGCGGCGGCAACGCGCAGCATGCCAATCATCAGCAGGGCGCCGAAGAGAACATGAACCAGGAGTAGCGGCGACCAGAGGTCCGTCGCGACGATCGCGAGCCAGCCACCGAGGACACATTGCACGAAGGTCAGGCCGAGCGTGATCGACGTGCTCCACGCAGACGAAGCGGATCCTGCCGTGCGTCGCAGTTGGCCGAGTGTCCAGGCGAGGGTGGCAGCGAGGGCGAGACCGCCGACGAGATTGCCCAGCGACAGCGCTGGACCCGGTGCGCGACCTCCGATCACTCCCAGCACGGATAGAACGATCGCCAGCGCCAAGGCCAGCCAGGCGGCGTACGCGCATCGAGGCAGCGCGTGGCGCAGCCTCCAACCGTACCAGGCGAGCGCGAAGATCACGACGGCGTCGAGCGATGCGGCAACGCGGTGGATGCCGCGCAGGATGGCGAACGCTCCGGCGGGAAGCGGCTGCGGCGCAACGGCGCCGAGCCGGATCGCCGCGCTTACGAACACCACGATCGCCATCAGCGCGAGGCCGGTGGCGGCGAATTGGGCGAAGCGATGGGCTTCAGGCGGGTTCGGTGGCATGTTCGTGCGCCGCCCAGAGCGCGGCGGCGAGCAGTAGGACGGCTCCGCCCTGATGCGCGGCGGCGAGCACAGTCGGCACGACGAGAAGCAAGGTGGCGATGCCGAGCGCAACCTGCAGCGCAAGAACGGCGAGCAGGACGTGGGTCGCTAGGCGCGATCGTCCAGAGGGCATGACGCGCGGCGCGAACCACCAGAACGCCGGTATCAACACGATGAGCAGCCAAGCGATCGCACGGTGGACGAACTGGACCGTCGCCATGTTGTACAGGAAGTTCGACCACCAGGGGTCCAGCATCATGATTTCGGGCGGAACGAGGTGGCCGTTCATGAGCGGAAAGCTGTTATAGGCGTAGCCTGCGCGCAGCCCGGCGACGAAACCGCCCGTCAGGCACATGAGGAATACGAGCGCCGAAAGCGCGAGCGCGTGGCGCGCGGCGGGCGCGAGTGGTCCGGCGCGGCGTGGTGCGAGCAGACCGAAGGCGATCCAGAGTTCGGCGGCGATGATCGCGAGCGCGAGCCCCAGGTGCGCGGTGAGTCGGAAGTGGCTGACGCGCGGGTTGTCGACCAGGCCGCTTTTCACCATGTACCAGCCCATCGCCCCTTGCAGCGCGCCCAGCACGAGCACCCCGCCCAGCTTCCACGCGAGGGAGCGGTCGAGGCGGCGATTCAGCAGGAACCAGGCGAAAGGCAGCGCATAGACGATGCCGATGAGGCGACCAAGCAGGCGATGAAAATATTCCCACCAGAAGATGTCCTTGAATCCGGCGAGATCCATGTCGAAGTTGACCAGTCTGAACTCGGGCGTCTCGCGGTATTTCGCGAACAGCTGCTGCCAGTCGGCGTCCGATAAAGGTGGCAATGCACCGATCAGCGGTTGCCACTCGGCGATAGAAAGGCCGGAATGGGTCAGGCGTGTGACCCCGCCGACGACGACCATGAGGAAGGCGAGCGCTGCGCTGACAAACAGCCAGCGCGCAATTGCCGGTTCGGAGGCGTTGGCGGATTGGGCGGGAGAGTTCATGGGGCGGGAAAGGGATGGGATTGCTGTCGTGCAGCAAAGTATGACGCCCGGATGCTGACCGGGCACGACAGAGAAAGCTTGATCAGGATCAAAGTGTACCGAATAGCCGCCGCGTACTTTGCAGCCCATCGGATCGGAAGGCCGCGCCGCAGCAGACAGTGGTCGAATGCTGCGCGACCAGAGGGTTCACAAATAACTCCAAGGAGGCCGATATGGCGGACGCACCCGACGAAATTCTGGAAGAGCCGATTCCCCTGATGCAGCAATTGCTCGATAACCCCTTCCTGCTGCTCTTCCTGGGCGTCGCGCTTCCCACCGTGCTGTACACCATCTGGGGCGTAATGGAGATCGTTTCCATCCCCGTCGCGAAGTGAAAGGACTCCGACCATGAGCGCAATCCTCCCGCCCTCCGAACGCGTCTGGTGGAAGGAGCCTCTCGACCGCGTCGAGTTGCTCTGGATCGTCATCGCACTGATCTGGTGTCTGGTGATGTTCTTCATGATGCCCTATTGGCACATTTACGGCAGCCAGAATCTCGCCAATGAAGCCTTCCGCACCTCGGCGGAAAGCTACGTCAAGAAGACCGACGAAATGATCGCCAAGTACAAGGTGCGCGAAGAAGGCGGCGATCTGAAGATTCCGGTGGTGCATCCACCTGTCGGCAGCGACGTGTATCTGATCGCGCGTCTATGGCAGTGGTATCCGATTCTCGAACTGGAAGCCGGGAAATCATACCGGATTCACCTGATGTCGATGGACTGGCTGCATGGCTTCTCGCTGCAGCCGGAAAACATCAATATCGAAGTCCATCCCGGCTACGATCACGTGATCACGGTCACACCGACTCGCGCCGGTACCTACTCGATCATCTGCAACGAGTATTGCGGCATCAATCATCACACCATGAGCAGCAAGCTCTACGTGAAATAGGGGAGACCGACCATGGCAACCAATCGTATGTTCAGAACCTGCCCGAGCACCGGGCTGGTTTTCCATGAGCCGGCCGAAAAGCTCATGAAGGCGAACGCGGTCGTCGCAGTGGTGTTTCTGCTGATCGGCGGCCTGCTCGCGATCGGCGTGACGCTCACGCGCTGGCAGGCGGTGCACTGGCTCGCGCCGGACCGCTTCTACCAGGTTTTGACCGCACACGGACTCAACATGCTCGTGTTCTGGATCATCTTCTTCGAGATGG
This sequence comes from Betaproteobacteria bacterium, assembly GCA_029858545.1. Lineage (GTDB taxonomy): Bacteria > Pseudomonadota > Gammaproteobacteria > Burkholderiales > SG8-39 > JAOUFA01. The sequence goes on along the minus strand of JAOUFA010000017.1, from coordinate 6,565 downwards.
CGGTGCTGTATTTCGCCGCGAGCACGCTGCTCAAGTGTCGCCTGGCGACGCCGAGCATGGGCTGGGTCGGCTTTTGGCTGATGCTGTTTGGCGCATTGCTGAATAACTATTCTGTGCTGCGCGGCGATTCGAGTGTGATGTTCACGTCCTACGCACCGATGGGAGCACACCCGACCTTCTACCTGGGTCTGATCGTTTTCGCCGTCGGGGCGCTCGTCAATTGTTTTGTGTTCTTTGGCACGCTCGCGGTGGCAAAGAACGAGCGTACCTACCATGGTTCGGTGCCGCTCGTGACCTTCGGTGCGATCACCGCGGCGATCATCGCGGTGTTCACGATCGCCTCGGGTGCGATCATCCTGATCCCGACCTTTCTCTGGTCGGTCGGGCTGATTGAGCACATCGACTCGCTGATGTATCGCACAATCTGGTGGGCGTTCGGCCATTCGTCGCAGCAGATCAACGTCTCGGCGCACGTCGCGGTATGGTACGCGGGTGCTGCGGTGGTGTTCGGCGCGAAACCGCTGTCGGAGAAGGTGAGCCGTACCGCCTTCCTGCTGTACATATTCTTCCTCCAGCTTGCGAGCGCGCACCACCTGCTCGCCGATCCGGGGCTCACGTCGAACTGGAAGATCTTCAACACCAGTTATGCGATGTACCTCGCGGTACTTGCCTCGATGGTGCACGGCCTGACGGTGCCGGGCTCGATCGAAGTGGCGCAGCGGAAGAAGGGTTATAACAACGGCCTGTTCGAGTGGCTGAGAAAGGCGCCCTGGGGCAATCCGGCCTTTGCGGCGATCTTCATCTCGATCATCGTGTTCGGCTTCCTCGGCGGTATCTCGGGCGTGATGATGGGCACCGAGCAGCTGAACCTGCTGATCCACAATACGATCTACGTGCCGGGGCATTTTCACGCCACGGTGGCAACGGGTACCACCCTCGCCTTCATGGGACTTACTTACTTTCTCATCCCGGTCCTGTTCCGCAAGCAGGTGATGTTCGCCGGGATGGCGAAATGGCAACCCTATATCTTCGGCATCGGCATGGCTGGCGTGGCGTTGTTCATGATGGGCGCGGGAACGCTCGGGGTACCCCGGCGCCATTGGGATATGGCCTTTACGGGCAACGCGATGCCCTATGAATTCCCCGGTACGGCGTGGCTGATGATGGGGCTGATGGGGATTTCTGCGCTGGTCGCGTTCCTAGGCGGGGCGATGTACCTCGCGATCACGGTCGGCTCGGTGTTCTTCGGCAAGTCCATCGAGACGCCGGGATTCAAGCACGTGCGCGCGGCTGACGGCGTCGCGCCCGCACCCCAGCCGGTGGCGGCTGCCGCGGGAGGGCACGGCAATGTGGGTTCGTGGGGGATGGTCGCGCCGGGAACCTTCGTGCTCGCATTGGTGTTTCTTGGTGCGTTCGTCCTGTACTATTTCGTGAACTGGAAGTATCTGTCGCAGGTCTGGCCGTTGCGGTGATGCGGAGGTGGGAAGCCCCTTGCCCCCGCACCTCCTTGGCCGGGGCGGGGGTGAGAAGCACCTCCCCCCGCACCCCCTCGATCATCCGGTTGAGGGGGACCGGTGAGGGGTATGGTCCCTCAGTGAACTTGCGCAACGATTAAGGTGCTTTGGCGAAATGAGCGCGATACTAAACTTGTTCAAACTCCGCATCGGCGTGGCGATTGCAATCGCCGCGCTGGCGGGACTGATGGTTGAAGCGGGCCCGCGGCCGGGGATCTGGCAGATCGTCGTGCTGACGCTTGCCGTGCTGCTTTCATCCGCGGCGGCGGGAGCCTTCAACCAGTATGTGGAACGCGATCTCGACGCGAAGATGGCGCGCACGCGCAAGCGCCCGTTCGTGACCGGACGGTTGATTCATGGACCGCGTTGGTTGTGGCTGATTGGAACCTTGACGGTCCTCTCGGTAGCGGGCGCCGCGCTCGCGGCCAATATCGTCGCCTCGATCCACGTGTTTCTGGGCGCCTTCGTCTACGGTGTGGTGTACACGGTGTGGCTGAAGCGCCGTACCTGGCTGAATATCGTGATTGGCGGACTGGCGGGAAGTTTCGCGGTGCTTGCCGGTGCGGCGGCCGTGATGCCGGTGCCGGGCCCCGAGGCGCTTGCCCTCGCGGCGGTACTCTTTCTCTGGACGCCGCCGCACTTCTGGAGCCTCGCGATCGCCTACCGCGAGGACTACGCAAGCGCCGGGGTGCCGATGCTGCCGGTTGTCGTGGGCGATGCGCGCGCGGCGCGCGCAGTGCTGATCGGCGCCTGGATGTTGGTCCTGGCCTCGCTGATTCCGGCGATGTTCAGGTTGGGCCCGGTATATCTGGTCGCTGCGACCGCCGGCGGGGCGTGGTTCCTGTTGAAATGCCATGCACTGGTTCGCAATCCCGGGCGCGAAACGGCGCTCGCGAGCTTTTTCGCGTCGCTGGTTCAGCTTTGCGCGGTATTGTTCGGCGCAATGCTCGACGTGTCCGTCGGCTAGCATGTCGACGAAGGCGCGGATCGCCGTGGCCTGCGCGGCGATCCTGGTGCCATCGGTTGGGCAGGCCGTTCTCGACGAAAAGCTGGCGTTGCGCGAGAGTCAGTCGGCGATCGGCCGTCAGTTGGGCGACTACCGATTGCGCGACTCCGGCGAACGGGAAGTGCGTCTGTCGTCTTTCCGCGGCAAGCCGCTGGTGGTGAGTTTCGTCTATACGGGCTGCTTCCAAGTCTGCCCGACCGCGACCCGTGCGCTCGGCAATGCGGTGCAGGATGCCGAGAAGATCCTCGGGCCTGGAACCTTCAACATCGCTACGATCGGCTTCAATTTGCCGTTCGACACGCCGCAGGCAATGAAGGAGTTCCAGAGCAAACACGGCAACGGCAATGCCAACTGGAAGTTCCTCTCGCCGGAGGCTGAATCGCTCGCGGCACTCGTCGCCGACTTCGGCTTTCGCTTCGAGCAGACTTCGGCGGGTTTCGACCACATGCTTCAGGCGAGCATCGTCGATGCGCAGGGGAAGATCTACCGCCAGCTCTACGGTGATTCGTTCAATGGACCGCAATTCGTCGGGCCGCTGCTCGAACTCGCGCGCAACGCGCCGCGCCCCGCGGGGGAAATCGCCGGGTTGGTCGAGCAGATCCGGCTGTTGTGTACGGTGTACGACCCGGCGTCCGGGCGCTACCGCGTGAACTATGCGGTGCTGATCGAGATTCTGGTCGGCGCGAGCGTGCTGCTGGTGGGAATCGTCAGCGTTACGGTCGAGTGGCGGCGCCGGCGTCGGCTGCCGGGCTGAGGACCCGGCGGGCAATACGGCAGCGCCGTGCGGCGGCGTTGCGTATTGGCTGCCGATGTGCTGCCGCCGTTCGCGTTCGCGTGAATCGGTGGCGCCAACAGTCACGCGTGCCGCACCAATAAAAAGCGGACCCGCAGCGCCAATGTGGACGCTGGCATGTTTGACACAATTTGACGGTAACGCATGCCTTACTTCCTGTAGAGGTTATTGGGCAAAGTGCTACTAGTCTGGCGCGTCGCCGGAGCGACTCCGCGTTTCTCTGCGGTTTGGCCCAGCACCACACCTGGAGAGGGACCTCATGGATTGGCTGACCAATAGTGTCCGCAACAAGATCCTCGCGATCTTCGCCTTGGGAATCGGAGTGGTGGCGCTGGCTGGATTCTTCGGCTACGTGGTGGCGAGAATGGGCTTTGCGGAGATGGTGCACATCAACCAGACCCAGACGGCCAATGCCACCTCGATTCAGACTGCACAAGAGGTATTCAAGGAGCAGGTTCAGGAGTGGAAAAACGTGCTTCTGCGCGGCTACGATCCGCAGGCGCTGGAGAAATACTGGAAGCAGTTTGTCGAGCGCGAGACGGATGTGCGCAAGCTCACTGGACAGCTTCAGCGGGACGTGCGAAGCGAGAAGGCCAGGGATCTGCTTGGGCAATTTATCTCGGCGCACGAGGAGATGGGCCAGCAATACCGCGCGGGCCTGGAGGCGTTCAAACAGGCGGATTTCGACCCCAGGAAGGGCGACGCGGGTGTGAAGGGCGTTGATCGCGTGCCGACGGAATTGCTGGGCGATGCGGCGAAGCTGGTGCGCGGCGACGCCGACGCGGCGGTCAGCGCGGTGCAGGCGGACGTGTCGGGAAAACTCAATTTGATTCTGGTCGTCGCGGGGACCGCGATTGTCGTTGCGGTGCTGGGCAGTGCGCTGCTGCTGTCTCGGCTGGTGGTCAGTCCGCTCGGCGCGGCGGTCGAGGTCGCCAACGCGGTCGCGCGCGGCGATTTGACGGTGCGGTTGGAGACCGACTCGACCGACGAGCTAGGCAGACTGCTGCGCGCGCTGGCGAACATGCGCGACGATCTCGTTTCGTCGGTATCGAGGATCCGAGCCTCGGCGGAGAGCGTGGGCACGGCCTCGAAGCAGATTGCCAGCGGCAACGCCGAACTCTCCAGCCGGACCGAGGAGCAGGCATCGAGCCTCGAGGAGACGGCTTCGTCGATGGAAGAACTGATGACGACCGTGAAGCTCAATGCCGACAGCGCGAAACAAGCCAATCAGCTTGCCGCGGGAGCCTCTGAGGCCGCAGGCGAGAGTGGACAGGTAGTGGGCGAGGTGGTCAGCACGATGGAAGGAATCGCCGAGGCCTCCATGAAGATCGCGGATATCATCGGCGTGATCGACGGGATCGCGTTCCAGACGAACATTCTGGCGCTCAATGCGGCGGTGGAGGCGGCAAGGGCTGGCGAGCAGGGGCGCGGATTCGCGGTGGTGGCCGCCGAAGTGAGAAGCCTCGCGCAGCGCTCGGCCGCAGCGGCGAAGGAAATCCGGGATCTGATTCAGACCTCGGTCGAGCGGGTCGAGAGCGGCACGACGCTCGTGGCGGGCGCAGGGAAGAAGATGACCGATCTCGTCGCCTCGATCAAACGCGTGAGCGACGTCGTGTCCGAGATCGCAGCGGCGAGCCAGGAACAACTCTCCGGCATCGAACAGGTGAGCCGCGCGGTGACGCAGATGGACCAGGTGGTGCAACAAAACGCCGCACTGGTCGAGGAATCGGCATCGGCTTCCGAGAGTATGTCCAGTCAGGCCGAGCAACTCGTCGAGGCCGTTGCCCGATTCAATCTCGGCGGCGAAGGCGCGGCCGACGCGGAACCGAGCGTAGCGCATAGTGAACCGCGGACGCTCGTACGGGCACGGCCCGCCGCGACACGAGCCAAGCGGCTCGGTGGACGGGGCGCCGAACTGTCCGCGCACGCGGCGGGTCGCGCAGGGAGGGAAAAGCGCACACCCGAGGGTGATTGGAAGAGTTTCTGATGCAAAACTTGACAGGATCTGACACCTGCGCGGTGGGGACTTGGCTATGGTCGGGGGCGAACGGGTTGCGACGGCGTCGTCGCGCGATGTGATCGCGCGGGGAGCGCAAGACCCGAACAACCTGCGAGGTGCGATTTTGAAAAACGAACAGCCGCTTATTCGGGCGGACGACGGCGAGGTCCTGGAACGGATTGTCTCGGCAGTGATCGCCGCCCAGATCGTGACGGTGAATACCCTGCATGCGCAGGGGATCGTGAACCGGACGCAGTTTGCGCGGGCCTATGCGAGGGTGATCGAGCAGTTGGGCGAGGCTCCGCCGAATGATCCGCTGCTGGCCGACCGGGAATACAACAGGCTGCTTGTGGTTATTCTGACGATATTGAAGAACTCGTTGACGATTCCCAGCGACAAAGTCTCGTCCGAAGCAAACGAGTGGCTGGGTGGGGCACCGCATTCACACCGTGGGGATGCCGACAAGTCGGTCAATTGAACGCCGCGCGGGGCAGGGACCCCGGTGCGGGGCACGATCGCCAATACGCCGCGAAGGCGCAAAGTTGATGCATATCAATGGCGCTGCAGGGCAGTCTCCCTAGCATGACGGTGCGCCCCGTGCGCGCGATTTTGCCATCCACGAAAGATCAGACTTGCTGACCGCGCTGCACGCCGCCGGACGCTGGGTATTCCTCAAGGTCGAAGCAGTCTTCAACTTCGCTTTCGGCGACCGGCAAAACCCACTCTATTATCTCGGACCGATTGCCTACTACCTGATGTGGCTGGTGGTGGCGAGCGGCCTGTATTTGTATGTCTTCTTCGAAACCAGCGTCGACGGGGCCTACGCGTCGGTCGAAGCCCTGACGCACGGGCAGTGGTATGCGGGCGGCGTGATGCGCAGTCTGCACCGCTATGCCTCAGACGGGGTGGTTCTCGTGATGCTGCTGCACGTCGCGCGGCACTGGGCATTCGATCGTTATCGCGGTTTTCGCTGGTTTTCCTGGGTGAGCGGTGCGGCGCTGCTGGCGCTCGTCTATGCCTCGGGAATCAACGGCTACATGCTGCCTTGGGACAGGCTGTCGCAATTCGTGGTCATTGCGACCGCGGAATGGTTCGACTGGCTGCCGATGTTCAGCGGCGCGCTCGTGCGTAACTTCATCTTTCAGGAAAACGTGAGCGACCGGCTGTTCTCCTTGCTCTCGTTCATCCATATCGGCATTCCGCTCGCGGCATTGGCGATCCTGTGGATTCACACCCAGCGCGTGCCCCAGGCG
>JAOUFA010000301.1 GCA_029858545.1 Betaproteobacteria bacterium | reverse complement strand
GGAGCAAAATACTCCCGCACGATGATCGCGTACGAGGGAACGATGCCACCCTGGAACAGACCGAACAGCGCCGAGATCAGGTATAGCGACACCAGCCCGTCGAAGGGCAAATACAGCAGCAGTGCGACGCCCTGCAGGCCGGAACCCAGCAGCAGCGTGCGCAGCCCGCCGATGCGATCGCAGATCCAGCCGAACGTGAGCCGGCTGACGATGCCACAGGCCAGCATCAGCGATAGCATCTGCGCGCCCTGCGCCGCGCCGTAACCGAGATCGCCGCAGTAGGCGACGATGTGAACCTGCGGCATCGCCATCGCCACGCAACATGCGAAACCCGCGACGCTGAGCAACGCGAGCAGCGCGCCCGGTGACAGTCCCAGCGGGCGCCGCTGGCCCGCCGAGACCGGCGAACCCGCCTTGCCCGCGTCGTGGATCGGCGCCTTGCGGCGCAGCGCAAGCGCGAGCGGCAGCATGGTGAGCGCGCAAAACAAGCCGATGCCGAAATAGGTCTGTCGCCACCCCTGCGTCTCGGTGAAGTGCTGCACGATCGGCGGCCATACACTGCCGGCGAGATAGTTGCCGCTCGCGAAGATCGCCACCGCGATGCCGCGCCGGCGCGTGAACCAGTGCGAGGTATCGGCCAGCAGCGGCGCGAAAGTCGCGGCGCTGCCCACCCCGATGAGCAAACCCTGTATCAGCGCGAACTGTCCGATGCCGGTCGACGCTCCCGCGACCAGATAGCCCAGGCTAAGCGCGAGCGCGCCGCCGATCACGGGGGTCATGATGCCGAACCGATCGGACAGCCGCCCCATCAGAATCCCGCCCAGGCCGAACAGGATCATCGTCAGGGTATAGGGAAGCGATGCCTCGCCGCGCGCGACGCCGAACTCCGCCTGGACGGTCGGCAGCACGACGACGACGGACCACATCCCCACGCCGCCCAGGGTCGAGAGCAGCAGTGCCGCCCCAAGACGCATCCATGCGTAGGACGACTCGGTCCCGCCGTGCACGGCATGCGATGCGGCGATCAAGATGTTCGCGGCGGTCGCGCGGACGCCTGCCGCGTTTCAGGACTGCGGCGGCGCGTAGCGCCGCAGCAATTCGGCGCCGCTCACCGGCGCGCAGAGCCAGAAACCCTGCAGGCGGTGGCAGCCAAGCTCGGCGAGACGATTCTCGGTGCGCTGGTCCTCGACCCCCTCGGCGACGACGATCAGATCGAGGCTGCGTCCGAGCTCGATCATCGCGTGCACGATGCGCTCGTGCTGCGGAACGTCGAGCATGTCGCGTACGAACGAGAGGTCGATCTTCATCTCGTCAAGCGGCATCGTGGCGAGGTACGACATCGACGAATAGCCGGTGCCGAAGTCGTCCACCGAGAGCCGCAAGCCGAGGCCCTTCAGTCGCCTGAGCGCCTCGTCGACCGTGTCAGGGGCGCCGAGTACCGCGGTCTCGGTGATCTCGATGACGATGCGCTCGGCGGGAATCCCCCAGGTGCGCAGCCCCCGATCGATGAAATCGGGCAGATCGCGTTCGCGCAGATTGTTCGGCGACAGATTGATGCTCATCGCCAAATCGAGCCCATGGGCCCGGAAATTCGCGCATTGGCGCAGCGCATTGCCGATCACCCAGAACGTTACATCGTTCATCAACCCCGCCGACTCGGCGACCGCAATGACCTTATCCGGTCCCACCGGACCGAGCTCACCATCCTGCCAGCGTAGCAGCGCTTCGAGTCCGACCGGCTGGCGCTGGCCGGGCGAGAACTGCGGCTGGAAGACCAGTTCGAGGCGGCTATTATCGATCGCAGAGCGCAGTCTGCTCTCGTAGCGCAATACGTCGGCATGCGGCCTCTGGTGGCTATCCGCGTACAGGGCAATGCGTTCGATTTGGTCGCGTGCCGCCTGGCAGGCGAGCTTTGCGTGCGAGAACAGAACCTGCGCATCGCTGCCGTGTTCCGGAAAGATCGCGATGCCGATCGCCGGACGCGCATACATGTCGCCGGTGCCCAGGGAAATCGGCCCGGTGATCGCGCGCAGCGCCTTTTGCGCGGCCAGTAGCGCAACGCCTGACCCTTCGATGCGAGATGCCACCAGAGCGAATTCATCGCGCCCGGTCTCGCCGAAAATATCGTTTGCGCGCAGCACGGCGCCCAGGCGGTGCGCGATCTGCGCGCGCACCCGGTCACCCTTTTCGTATCCCCACAGGCTGTCGGCGCGCGATACGGCACCGACGTCGATCAGCAGCACCGCAAGCTGACTGTCCGCCGCCTGGTGCTCGGCGATGATCGCGTCGAGTTTCCGGGTCAGCAAGGAGTGGCCCGAGTCGACCGGTACACGCTGGTGTCGCAGGTCGTTCTCCGCGCTCGAGACGAGCGTGGCGGCCTGCAGCAGCATGAGGCGATCGAGGGCTTCCAGCACACGGGTGCAAAGGCCCTGATCCTTGGAGAACAGGTGACGCGCGGCGGCGCGCAAATGTTCGTGCATCTGCATGCCGTCGATGCGCATGCGGTCGAGCCGTCCCTCGGCGCCGACATCGCGGGCCCAGCGCGTCATCAGGTCCTGCAGTCCGGGCACTGTCAATTCGCCGCGATACAGCGTATCGAGCAGCGCGCGCTGCGCTTCGGAGACGGGAGTGCCGAGCAGCGGCCGCCCATAGGCATCCGCCGCGTTCGATAGTACCTGGTCCCGCCTGCCGGTCGGCGCCCATTCCGGCGCACGCTCGTCGATGGAACGGCACAACCCGTTCAACAGCGCGACACAGGCATCGTCGACACCCAATTCGTCCATCAGTCGCTCGGTGGTGGAGGCGCCGCTTGCGTGGATTCGCAGCGCAGTGTCGGGGTGGGCCATGCCGCGAGGGTCGCTCAGATAAAGAATTCGCGCGGGTCGATCCTGACCTTGCCGTGTTCCAGGGTCCGGCGGATGCGGTAGGTTTCGCCTTCCGCGGACTTTGGCTCGCGCGCAAGGTCGAGGATCAGGTGCGGCTGCTTGGGATTGCCGTCGGCCTGGAGTACCACCATGACCCGGGGAGTGAGCCGGCGCACCAGATTCTGTGCGATCACGATTCCGACTTCGCCGGTGTTGAGTTCGACCAGGCTGCCCACCGGAAAGGCCCCGATGCACTGGATGAACTGCTCGACCAGCGCACCGTGAAACTTGGTGCCGCGTGCCTTGTGCAGCAGCCCGAGCGCGTCGGAGGGCGAGAGCTGCGGCGCGTAGGGACGCGCCGAGGTGAGCGCATCGAACGAGTCGACGATCGCCGCGATGGATCCGTGCAGTCCGATTTCGGAGCCTTTCAGGCCGCGCGGATAGCCCGCGCCGTCCTGGCGCTCGTGGTGCAGCGACACCAATTCGGCCAGTTTGAATGACAGTCCTTCGGTCGAACCGACGATCTCAACCGAGTGCTTGACGTGACTTTTCGCGATCTCGACTTCCTCGCGCGTCAGGCGACCGCGTTTGTTCAGCACCTCGTTCGGCAGCCGGGTCTTGCCCACGTCCTGCAGCAGGCCGGTCAGGCCGAGCAGTTCCAGATCGTCGCGCGGCAACTGCAGGAAGCGTCCGAACACGATCATGTAGATCGAGACATCGAGCGCGCGCGCCAGCATCGCGCTGCCCTTCTCATGCAACCTCGATACGAGCATCAGCGCGTTCGGGTTGCGCAGCACGCTGGTGGTGAGACGCGCCACCGCCTCACGCAGCTTGGGCGCCTCCAGCACCTGGTTGTTCTCGATCGACTGGATCCAGCCGTCGAACAACCGCAGACATTCCGCATAGAGATCCGCGGCGAGCGGCATCTCCGTTTCGAGCGTCTCGGACTCGGCGTGCACGACCCCGCCGCGTACGTCCGTGTCCGATCGCCCGACGCCGCCCAGCGAGGGCAGCGAGCTGCTCCGCTCGACGTCGATGTACACCTCCTTGCAGAGGTCGCGCAGGATATCGAGCTGGGCCTTGGTGGAGAGCACGAAGCCCTGCAGCGGGAAACGGGTATCGGTCCATGGCCGATCGAGTTCAACCACGTACATGCCAAGACGCAGTTCCTCGACCCATAGTCTTCTTTTGACGACAGCCATTACGCGGTTCCCTGGCGACCCGGCCCGAAAGCGGCCAACCGCTATAGTCTACATGGAGCCGGAAATCGCGTTTGCGCCGTGCTGGCGCGATCCGGATCGGGGCGGCGCGCGGAATGTCAGGATGTGCAAGAGGGGGAACGGCAGGGGGAATGGCACGGAGGCGGCCGCGGGGTGGGCGGCTTCGCCGCCGCGCCTCCAGGCGGGAATCGCTCGCCGCCGACGCGGGCCGGACGTGATGGTAATGCGACGCGCTCGCATTGCCGCGGAACCCGGACCCGTCAGGGCTGGGTGATTCCCTCGATCCAGACCCGCCGGGGCCGACGCATTGCGGCGATGGCGCCCGTCGCCTCCGGCGCCGCAAAGGGCGACCGATCCAGAAGCACTGCTTCGAACGGGGCGCTTGCCGCGAGTACCGGATTCGCCAGCCCGAAATGGCGCCGCGCGACCGAGGTCGCCGCGCGCAGGCCGTCCTCCAGGGTCAGACCCGCTTCCAGGTAGCGCGCCAGTTCCTCGTGCACCGCCTGCCCATGCCGCACCCCCATGCTGCCCGCATCGGTTCCCAGCAACAGCCTGACCCCCAACCGGTGTGCGAGCAGCAACTGCTGCGCGTGATCGTCGAGGAGGCGCCGTAGCCGGCCGACTGTCTGCGGCGACCAGCCGGCCGCCTCGGGGTGCGACCACTGGAAATGCACCGGGCAGAAGGTCGGCGTCCAGGCGATGCCCTTCGCCGCCATCGTCTCGAGCGTGGCGCGGTTCATGAAAAAACCAT
>JAOUFA010000300.1 GCA_029858545.1 Betaproteobacteria bacterium | reverse complement strand
GCACGCGCTGCCTGTTGAAGAGGACCTGTGGCGCAGGTTCGTGTACCGGGCCGAGCGCGATGACCGCGATCCCGCCGGGTACCGGCTCGGCCTGCGGGAGCTGGGCGCCCGCGCCAGGGGCCAGTAACGCGGCGGCAAGCGCCGCGACGGCGATCGCCGCCCGGACGCGTGTTCGATGGAAGGATTTCAGGGTTCGCATGCCAGGCCGTCATTGTGCACTGTTCGGCTGGTCGGGTGCCAACGTGCGCTGGCGAGGCCGGCAGGCGTAAACCTCCCGGACGCGTTTGAAGCGTGCTGGCGTGGAAGGGGCCGCGTTAGCGCGACTTGCCCAGTTTTTCGAAATCCATCACCATTTCGGCGACATTGACTCCCGCCTTTTCCGCCGCGGCCCGGCTGGCAATGGCCTTCGGATTCACCTTCAAATCGGTGGCGAGGAATGCTTCGGCAAACTTGAAGCTCATCTGGGCAAGGATTTGCGGCTGGGGCTTGGGGCGGTCGGGCGTCGCACCGGGGTCGGCGTAGACCCGGCTCACCAGTTCGATATAAATCTGCAAAGCGATCTCGCGCAGCGGATCGCCCTCGGTTGCCGGCGCGCTTTCGTTTGTGCTCATGGGATCCGCCAGGAAGTGGACAAGCACGCATCCTACTCCGCTTCACCGCAAGCAAGGCCGAGCTGCCGCGCCGCAAGGCTCGGCTACGCGCCCCCGTAGTCGCGTCGCGCGTTTTCGGGACTCACTTTCCCTTCGCGCAGGTCGCGCGCCAGCGCTTCGCGGTCGCGTTCGCGGGGTTCGCCGTAGCCTCCGCCACCCGCGGCGTCCATGACGATCGTGTCGCCGGGCCGCAGTTGCGTCAACCCGTAGGGATTGCCCGGCTTCCCGTTGACGAGGAACTGCGCGCGCGCGCCCGGTTGTCCGCCGAACAATCCCTCCGGCGGCAGGCGGAAGCGCCCCGACTGGATCGCGAGCGAGACGGGCGGCTGCGGCGCGTAGGCATCGTCGGGCACGCGAAATACCTCGCGCCGGCCGAGCGCGCCGCGCTGTTTGCCGGGACCTCCGGTATCGGGCAGCAGCTCGCGCCGCTCGACGATGAGCGGCGAGTCGCTCTCGAGGATTTCGACCGGCGTGTTGGCGCCGTTGGCCGGAAAGATGAACGAGCCTTCGCCGTCGCGCGTGGCGCCCGCGCCGAGTCCGCCGCCGCGTATCAGGACGGTATGGAACGCTCGGCCGTCGCCGTGCCGGCCATAGAACATCTGCATCGTCGCGGGGGTTCCGCCGCCGGCGGCGACCACCCGCTCCGGCAGCGCCTTGGCGAGCGCGCGGTAAATCACCTCGGTGACGAAATGCCCGATTTGCATGCGCGCCGCGACCGCCGCGGGATGGCGGCAGTTGAGCACCGTTCCCTCGGGCGCGATCAGCCGGATCGGCGCCGTGATACCGTCGTTATTCGGGATCTCGGGGTCGAAGATGCTCTTCACCGCCATGTGCACGTAGGCGTAGGTGAAGTTGTAGACGACGTTGCCGCCCCAATCGACCTGCGGCGAAGAGCCGCTCAGGTCGATGGTGATGTCGCTGCCCTCGATGGTGACGACGCAGCGGATGCGGACGTCCGGTTGTCCTTCCACTTGCTCGACCACGCCTTCGGACCGGTATACGCCGGAGGGCGTCCGGGCGATCGAGGCGCGAATGCTTCTTTCGCTGCGCCCGATGATTTCGTCGGCGAGATCGTCCAGGTCCGCGAGGCCGTATTCCTCCAGCATCCGCACGACCTGCTGCGCGCAGACGTGGTTCGCGGCAATCTGCGAGCGAATGTCGCCGTTCACCTGATCGGGAGTCCGCACGTTTGCGCGGATCATGTCGAGTACGCCCTGGTTGATCTGTCCGGCGTCGTACAGTTTCACGAGCGGAATGAAGAGGCCTTCCTCGAACACTTCGCGATTGTCCGAGGCGACGCGTCCGCCGATATCCGAGTGATGCAGGATGCATGCGGTGAAGGCCGCGAGGCGAGCGCGATAAAAGATCGGGCTCAGCACGCAGACGTCGTTCAGGTGACCGGCGAGCGCCCAGGGATCGTTGGTGATGTACACGTCGCCCGGACGGAACGACTCCGCGGGCAGTCCTTGGACCAGCCGCTTGATGCCGAGCGCCATCGCGCCCGACTGGCCCGGGGTGGCAAGCGTCCCCTGCGCGAGTTCGCGCCCGCGCGAGTCGGTGAACATGCAGGTGTAGTCGTGCGCGTCGCGCAACAGGCTCGAGAAGGCGGTGCGCGCCACCGCGGCATCGGACTCGTCGACGATCGAGATGAGCCGCCGCCAGAGGATTTCGATGGTTATCGGGTCAAAGCGCCGGGCCATGGTTCTTCTCCGTCGGCAGAGTGATCCACAGGAAGCCGAACTCGTCGACTCGCGTACGCGCGCCTTTGCCGACGATCACGGTGGACTCGCGCTCCTCGAAGATCGCCGGCCCTTCGATCTCGGCATCCGGCGCAAGCCGGTAACGATCGTAGACGGTGTGCGCGATGAATTCGCGTGCGAGACCGCAATAGGCCCCGCGCTCGCCCTTGGCCGCATCGCCCGTGCGTCCCCGGGCCGCGAGCTTGGGCAGCACGAGCGGCTGCACGGGAAGGCTTGCGCGCACGCAGAAGTTGACGAACTCGACCGGAGCCTCGGAATAGGTGCGACCGTACAGGCGTGCGTAGGTCTCGTCGAAAAGCCGGCGCAGCGCGTCCGCATCGAGGCTGCGGCAGTCGGTCTCCGGCAGCGGCAGGCTGGTTTCCGATCCCTGACCGACAAAGCGCGCCTCGACGGAGCGGGCAAAACCGATCGGGCCGTCGGCACCGGCCTTGCGCAGAGTGCGCTCGCCTTCTGCCTCGAGTTCACGAAACAGCCCCTCGAGCTTCGCGAAATCGGCGCTCGCGAAGGGTACTTTGTGGCTGCGCACCAGGTCGAAGGCGCGCGGCGCAGTGAAAAAACCGAGCGCCGAGCCGACCCCCGCATTGGGCGGAACGACCAGACGCGGAGCGCCGAGCTTGCGTGCGAGACCGTAGGCGTGCACCGGTCCGGCGCCGCCGAAGGCGGCCACCGTGACGAGTTGCGGGTTGCCGCCGCGCTCGGCGATGTGCGTTTTGGCCGCCGCGGCCATCGTCTCGTTGATGAGATCGTGGATGCCCCACAGCGCTTCGATGAAGGATACGCCGAGCGGTTTCGCGACCCGCTCCTCGATCGCGCGCCGCGCGGCGGCGGCATCGAGCTGCATCGATCCACCGAGAAAATAGGCCGGGTCGAGGTAGCCGAGAAGGAGGTCGGCGTCGGTCACGGTTGGCTCGCTTCCGCCGCGTCCGTAACAGACCGGGCCGGGTTCGGCGCCGGCGCTCTCCGGGCCGACCTGCAGAGTTCCGAGCCGGCTCGCGCGCGCGATGCTGCCGCCACCGGCGCCGATTTCCATCAAATCGACGACGGGCACCTGGATGGTGAGACCGCTGCCCTTCTGGAAACGCTGCACGCGCCCGACTTCGAAGCTTTGTACGACGTTCGCCACGCCGTTCTGGATGAGACAGGATTTGGCGGTGGTGCCGCCCATATCGAAGCAGAACATCTCGGGCGTGTCGAACAGCCGGCTGTAGTACTCGCCGGCGATCACCGCAGCCGTGGGACCGGATTCGATAATGCGTACCGGGAATTCGGCGGCGGTTTCGGCCGAGGTCACCCCTCCCGAGGAAAGCATGATGAACAGCCGGCCGCGGAAGCCGATCGTGCCGAGGCGCTCGCGCAAGCGCCTGAGGTAGCTCTCGGTGAGCGGTTTGACGTAGGCGTTGGTAACCGTGGTGCTGCTGCGCTCGTATTCGCGGATTTGCGGCAGCACGTCGTAGGAAATCGAGACCGATGCCTGCGGGAACTCCTCGGCGAGTATCCGCTTGACGGCGAGCTCGTGGGCCGGGTTCTCGAAGGAATTGAGCAGGCAGACGGCGACCGATTCGACGCCGAGAGCTGCCAGATCGCGCACCGTCTCGCGCGCCTGTGCTTCGTCGAGCGGCCTGAGCACGCTGCCGTCGGCGCGCAGGCGCTCGTCGATTTCCAGGCGCCGCTCGCGCGGCACCAGCGGTGCGGGCATTTGCGCAAAGGGATCGTACGCGGCGTAGCGGATTTCGCGCCCGAGTTCGAGGACGTCGCGAAATCCGCGCGTGGTGAGGAGGCCGGTGCGTGCTCCCTTGCGCTCGATGATGGCGTTGATCACCAGCGTGGTGCCATGGATCACCTCCTCGAGGCGCTGGATGCAGTCGGGGACCTGGCGGGCGAGCGCCTGCAGTCCTTGCTCGATGGCATCCGAGGGGTCGCGTGGCGTCGTCAGGCACTTGTACGTGTGCGTGCGGCCGGTCGCGTCGTCGAGCAGGACGAAATCGGTGAAGGTGCCGCCGACATCAATTCCGACGCGCATGAGGCTTGCCTTCTATGTGTATACCGTATACTGTACACGCAATGGTTGGGCTCCGAAACCCCCTGATCGAAACCCCGACGCGGCCGATGCCCGCGCGGGTGGCGGTAATCGGCGCGGGCACGATCGGCCCGGACATCGGCTACTACCTGAAGAGTGCGCGGCCGGAACTCGATCTGGTGCTGGTCGATGTCGAACAGTCGGCCATCGACCGGGCGCTGGCGCGGTTCGAGGCATACGCCGCGAAGGCGCGCGCGCGCGGCAAGATGAGCGAGTCCGAGGCGGCGGCGGTCATGCGGGGGCTGCGGGGAACGACCGATTATGCCGCGATTCGCGGTGCCGACTGGGTGCTCGAGGCGGCCACCGAGGACCTTGCCCTCAAGCAGAGAATTTTCGCGGCATAATCGGTCGTTCCCCGC
>JAOUFA010000299.1 GCA_029858545.1 Betaproteobacteria bacterium | reverse complement strand
TCGGGTGTCGAGGAGATGAAGGCCTCGCCCTGGGAGAAGGAAGACACGATGCACGAGGGCATTCCGATTCTCAATTATCACGTGCCCAAGGAATTCAAACTTGCCGACGGCAGGCTCGTCGGCATGGTGTTCGAGAAGGTGCGCGCGGTCTACGACGATAGGGGTCGCCGCAGCCTGGTTTCCACCGGCGAAGCGGATCAGTATGTCGAATGCGATGATGTACTGGTCGCCGTTGGACAGGAGAATTCCTTTCCCTGGATCGAGCGCGACAGCGGTATCGAATTCGACAAGTGGGGCTTGCCCAAGCTCGATGCGCGCAGTCTGCAGTCGAGCCTGCCGCAGGTATTTTTCGGCGGTGATGCGGCCTTCGGGCCGAAGAACATCATCACCGCGGTGGCGCAGGGCCATCAGGCCGCGGTGTCGATCGACAAGCTGCTGAATGGCGAATCGCTTGATGAGCGCCCGGCACCGGGGGTGAACCTCGTGTCGCAGAAGATGGGTATCCACGAATGGAGCTACGACAACGAGGTGCATCCGGATGCGCGATTCAAGGTTCCCTGGCGTGATCTGCGCGAATCGCTAAAGAACGTCAAGACCGAAGTCGAACTCGGATTTGACGTGGCGACTGCTTGGAAGGAAGCGCAACGCTGCCTCAATTGCGACGTGCAGACGGTGTTTACGCCGAAACTGTGTATCGAGTGCGACGCCTGCGTCGATATCTGTCCGACTGATTGCATCAGCTTCGTTCGCAATGCGGAGGAGCACGAGTTGCGCGGCCTGCTCAGGGCGCCGGCAGCGAACCTGACGCAGGCGCTCTACGTGCAGGAAGGACTCAAGACCGGGCGCGCGATGGTGAAGGACGAGGACGTATGCCTGCATTGCGGATTGTGCGCCGAACGCTGTCCGACCGGCGCCTGGGATATGCAGAAGTTCCTGCTCGAAATGACGCAAGCCGGCCCCGCGTGCAGGACGCCCCACCGGAAGGCGGCATAGGGGGCAATGAGGAATCAGCAATGAAGCGAATCGAAGCGGTCAACGATTTTGTCATCAAGTTCGCGAACGTGAACGGCTCTGGCTCGGCATCGGCGAACGAACTGTTCGCGAAGGCATTTCTGCGCATGGGGATTCCGGTATCGCCGAGAAATATCTTTCCGTCGAATATCCAGGGTTTGCCCACGTGGTATGAGGTGCGCGTTACCGAGCGAGGGTGGCTTGGGCGGCGAGGGGGCGTGGACATGATGGTGGCGATGAATCCGCAAACCTGGGACAAGGATCTGAAGGAAATCGACCCGGGCGGTTATCTCTTCTACGACAATTCGAAAGCCGTTCCCAGGTCACGGCTGCGCGATGATGTCCATGCGGTCGGCATGCCGCTCACCGAGATCTGCAATCAAACCTACAGCGATGCGCGCGAACGACAGATCTTCAAGAACATCGTTTACGTCGGAGCGCTCGCGTCGATGATTGGCGTCGAGCCCGGTGCGATCGCCGAACTGATCGGCGAACAGTACCGGGGCAAGGAAAAGCTCCTCAAGCCCAATCTGAACGCCTTCCAGATGGGCTACGATTTCGCGAACGAGAAGTTGCCGAATGCGATCGGTCTGAGGGTGCACCGCGCCGACAATGTCGGTGATCGGATCTTCATCGACGGCAATTCGGCGGCCGCGCTGGGTTGCGTGTATGGCGGCGCCACGGTATGCGCGTGGTATCCGATCACGCCTTCGTCGTCGGTCGCCGAGGCGTTCCAGAAATACTGTGCGAAGTTGCGCGTCGAAAGCGAGGGTGGGAAACGCAAGTACGCGATCGTCCAGGCCGAGGATGAACTCGCCTCGATCGGCATGGTGGTCGGGGCAGGATGGAACGGCGCGCGCGCTTTCACCGCCACCTCGGGACCGGGAATTTCACTGATGACCGAGTTCATCGGGCTTGCCTATTTCGCCGAAATCCCGGTGACCATCATCAATGTGCAGCGTGGCGGGCCGTCGACCGGCATGCCGACGCGCACGCAGCAGGCCGACATCCTCGCCTGCGCCTACGCTTCGCACGGCGACACCAAGCACGTGCTCCTTTTCCCGGAGGATCCGCACGAGTGCTTCGAGCACTCCGCGCTCGCGCTCGATCTCGCGGATCGCCTGCAGACCCCGGTGTTCGTGATGACCGATCTCGACATCGGCATGAATCAGCGACTCGCCGCACCCTTCAAATGGGATGACAGCCGCCGCTACGATCGCGGCAAGGTGATGACTCACGACGAACTCGAAGCCGGCAACGAGTTCGGCCGCTATCTCGATGTGAATGATGACGGCATCCCGTACCGGACCTACCCGGGCACGCACCCGACGCGCGGTGCGTACTTCACGCGGGGCACCACCAAGAACGCCTACGCGGCCTACTCCGAGGCAGGTCCGGATTACGTCTACAACGTGCAGCGTCTGCTGCGCAAGTTCGAGACCGCGCAATCCATCGTGCCGCAGCCGGTACTGCGCGCCGCGAAGCAGAAGACGCGTCTGGGCGCGATCTACTTCGGCTCGACGAGCCCCGCGATGGACGAAGCGATCGAGGTGCTCGAGGAACTGGGGGTCGCGCTCGACACACTGCGCCTGCTGGCATTCCCGTTCCCGGATGCGGTTGGCGATTTCATCGCCGATCACGACCAGGTTTTCGTTATCGAGCAGAACCGCGACGCGCAGATGAGGACGCTCATCATGGCCGAACTGAACGTCGATGCCGCGCGCCTGATGCCGGTGCTGCATTACGATGGCACGCCGATTACCGCGCGTTTCATCGCCCGCGAAATCGCCGAGCGGGTGCGCGTGCTGAAGATCGAGCCGATGAGGAAGGACAAAGCTGCCTGAAGAACAACGTTGCGCTGCGGTGCGGGAATCACCCGCGTTGCAGCACCTGACTTTCAGAATATGGCCTAACGCGGGTATACCATGACCTATCTGGCGAAACCGAAGCTGCATCATCCGAGCCTGCCGCAGAACAAGGTCGGCTACACGAGGCGCGACTACGAGGGGAAGGTATCGACTCTGTGCGCGGGTTGCGGACACGATTCGATCTCGGCGGCGATCATTCAGGCCTGCTGGGAGCTGGAGATCCAGCCGCACCGCCTCGCCAAGCTTTCCGGGATCGGCTGTTCGTCGAAGACGCCGGATTATTTCCTCGGCAATTCGCACGGGTTTAATTCGGTGCACGGCCGCATGCCCTCAGTGTTGACCGGCGCCAACCTCGCCAACCGGGATCTCATCTACCTGGGCGTCTCGGGCGACGGGGACTCGGCCTCGATCGGGCTGGGACAGTTCGCCCACAGCATGCGGCGCGGCGTGAACATGACCTACATCGTCGAGAACAACGGGGTCTATGGCCTGACCAAGGGGCAGTTCTCGGCTACCGCGGATCAGGGTTCGAAATCGAAGCGCGGCGTCACCAACACCGACAGTCCGCTCGACCTGATCAATCTGGCGCTGCAACTGGGTGCGACCTATGTCGGTCGCGGGTTTTCGGGGGACAAGCAGCAACTCGTGCCGCTCATCAAGGGCGCACTGGCGCATCGCGGCGCTGCCTTCCTCGATGTGATCAGCCCCTGCGTGGCGTTCAACAACCATCCCGGGTCCACCAAGAGCTACGACTACGTGCGCGAACACAACGAGGCGGTCAATCGGCTCGACTTCATGCCGCATCGCGAAGAAATCGCGGTCGACTATGCCGCAGGCGATGTGATCGAAGTCGTCCAGCACGACGGGACGGTATTGCGCCTGCGCAAGTTGGAGCGCGGCTACGACCCGACCGAACGTATCGCCGCGATGAATCAGATTCAGCAGCGCCAGGCGCAGGGCGAGATCCTGACCGGGCTGCTCTATGTCGATCCCGAGCCGGTGGATCTGCACGCGCACCTCGAGACCTCGGAGTTGCCGTTCAATATTTTGAGTGAGCGCGAACTGTGCCCCGGGTCCGCCATGCTCGAGAAGATCAACGCTTCGCTCCGGTGAGTGCCAGGTGAGCGATAGCCTCCGCGCGCAGTACGCTGGACGTGCATGAGAGCGCTATGAGCCAGGCCAATCCCCATTCGCAGCCGGTGGTCCTGACGATCGATGACGCCGAGGACATTCGCAGCCTGGTCGGCGCGGTGCTCGGCAAGGATTGCCTGGTGAGAGCTGCTCCGGACGGTCCCTCCGGGATCAAGGCCGCGCTTGCGCCTCCAAGGCCGGACCTGATCCTGCTCGATGTCGAGATGGGGGTGATGAACGGTTTTGACGTTTGTCGAATGTTGAAGGCGAATCCGGCAACGGCCGCGATACCGGTTTTGTTTCTCACCAGCCGACAGGAGGAGGAGTTCGAGTCGCAGGGCTTTTCGGTGGGCGCGCTCGATTACATTCCGAAACCGATTAATACGGTCCTGCTGCGGGCACGCGTGCGCACCCACCTGGCGCTGGCCAATCAGCGGATTGAACTGGAGACGATGGTACGCGAGCGCTCCGCGGAGCTCGAGCGCGCGCGCACACAGGTGCTGCGGCGTCTGGCACTCGCGATGGAGTATCACGAGAGTTCGCCATCGAGCAATCGCGGCGTGCGCGTCGGCCTGTACGCCAAGCTGATCGCCGAGGCGGCGGGTGCGAGGCCTGCAATGATCGACATGCTGGTGAAAGCCGCGCCGCTCTATGACATTGGCAAAATCGGCGTTCCCTCGGAGGTGCTGCGCAAGGCGGGTGCGCTCAGTGCCCCCGAGGTGGAGCAGGTGCGGCGCTACCCGCTTCTTGGCGCGGAGATGATCGGCGAGCATACCGACCCGTTGCTGCAGCTCGCGCGGGTGATCGCGCTGACGCACCACGAACGCTGGGACGGCAGCGGCTACCCCAAGGGACTCAAGGGCGAGGAAATCCCCTGGCCGGGGCGCGTGATGGG
>JAOUFA010000298.1 GCA_029858545.1 Betaproteobacteria bacterium | reverse complement strand
ACAACCGTGTCTTCTATCTGTTGACGCAAAACACTTTCAGCATCATGAACAACGACGTGCTGATTGCCGTGCCGTTGTTCCTGTTCATGGGCTACGTCATCGAGCGGGCGAACGTGCTCGACAACCTTTTCCATAGCCTGCAAGTCGCGTTTCGCGCGATCCCGGGCTCGATGGCCGTGGCCGCGCTCGTCACCTGCGCGCTGTTCGCGACCGCCACCGGAATCGTCGGCGCGGTGGTGACGCTGATGGGTCTGCTCGCGTTTCCAGCGATGCTGAAGGCGGGCTACGACCAGAAGCTCTCGGCGGGGGTGATCTGCGCCGGCGGCACGCTGGGCATCCTCATTCCGCCTTCGATCATGCTGATCGTCTACGGCGCGACTGCCGCGGTATCGGTGGTCAAACTCTACGCTGCGGCGATGGTGCCGGGCTTCCTGCTCGCCGGGTTGTACGTCATGTACGTGATCGGCAGGGTGATGCTCAACCCCGCGCTGGCACCCAAACTACCCAAGGACAAAACCGAAATTGCCTGGACGAAGGTGATCGTGCTCCTGATGAAATCGTTCGTGCCGCTCGCGATGCTGATCGCGTCGGTGCTCGGCTCGATCCTGTTCGGGCTGGCGACGCCGAACGAGGCGGCTGCGGTCGGCGCCCTCGGTGCGATGTTGATCGCGACCGGCTATCGCGCGCTGACTTGGGAGCGATTGAAGGAGGCGGTATTTCTCACCGCGCGCACTTCGGCGATGGTGTGCTATCTCTTCGTCGGCTCGTGGACCTTTTCGTCGGTGTTCTCCTACCTCGGCGGCGAGGGACTGATCAAGCAGTTCGTGCTGGCGATGGACCTGAACACGGTGACGTTCCTGATCCTGTCGCAGCTCATCATTTTCCTGCTCGGCTGGCCGCTCGAATGGAGCGAGATCATCATCATCTTCGTGCCGATCTTCCTGCCGCTGCTCGATCATTTCAAGGTCGATCCGATGTTCTTCGGCATCCTGGTGGCGCTCAACCTGCAGACGTCGTTCCTCACCCCGCCCATGGCGATGTCGGCGTACTATCTGAAGGGAATAGCTCCTCCGTTCGTCGAACTGTGGACGATCTTCAAGGGCTGTTTCCCGTTCCTGGCGATGGTGTTCATCACCATGTTCCTCGTGTACCTCTTCCCGCAGCTCGTGTACTGGCTGCCCGACCTGTTCTATACGCGCTGAGGCATGGACGGCTCTCATCTCAATTGGCTGTCGGCCGCCGACATGGCGCGTGCGGTGAGCGACGGGGCGCTCAGCTCGGCGCAGTTGGTCGAGGCCTGCCTCGCGCGCATTCGCGAAGTCGATTCGAGCATCGAGGCCTGGGCGCAGCTCGATCCGCAGTACGCGCTCGAACAGGCGCGTGCCGCCGACGCCTGGCGCAGCGCGGGCAATGCAATCGGTCCGCTGCACGGCGTTCCGGTCGGCATCAAGGACATCATCGACACCGCCGATTTGCCGACCGAGGACGGCACGGTGCTGCACGCGGGGCGTACGCCCGCGGAGGACGCCGGCGTCGTCGCGATGCTGCGCTCGGCGGGTGCGGTGATTCTGGGGAAAACCGTCACCACCGAACTTGCGACCTATGCGCCGGGCAAGACGCGCAATCCGCACAACCCCGCGCACACCCCGGGCGGCTCGTCGAGCGGCTCGGCGGCGGCGGTGGCCGCGGGCATGGTGCCGCTTGCGCTCGGCAGCCAGACCAACGGCTCGGTCATCCGGCCGGCCGCGTTCTGTGGGGTGTATGGCTTCAAGCCGAGCCACGGGCTGATCCCGCGCCACGGAATCCTCAGGCTCTCGCGCACGCTCGATCAGGTCGGCGTGTTTGCGCGCTCGATCGGCGATATCGCCCTGGTTTCGGAATCGCTGGTCGGTTACGACGAACGCGACCCGGACACGCGCCCGCGCGCGCGCATCCCGTTCCGCGACATCGCCGCGCAGGAGCCGCCGCTGCCTCCCTTGCTTGCGTTCGCCAGGACTCCCGTGTGGGAGCGCGCCGACGCGGAAACGAAGGAGGCCTTCGCCGAACTGAAGGAGCAACTCGGCGACCGGATCGTCGAACTCGATCTTCCCGACGCGGTGATCGAGGTGCTCGAGTTGCACCGCACCGTCATGGAGGCCGAAATGGCGGCGAATCTCGAGCGCGAATGGGAGCACCGCGACCGGCTGTCGGAATCCTTGCGCGCGCAACTCCAGCGCGGCCGCGAGCTGCGGGCGCTTGATTATCAGCGCGCGATCGCACGCATCGCGCCGATCAGCGATGGATTCGGCGAGATCTTCGATCGCTGCGACGCCATCGTGACGCCGTCGGCGCCGGGCGCGGCGCCCAAGGGGCTCGCCTCGACCGGCGACCCGGCGTTCTGCACACTGTGGACATATCTGGGAATGCCTTCGATCAATCTGCCGCTCATGCAGTCGGGGAACGGCCTGCCGATCGGCATTCAGCTTGTCGGGCGGCGCAACGACGACGCGCGCCTGTTGCGCACCGCGCGCTGGCTCGCCGCCCGCGTCGCGCCCGAGCCGCGCGCGGCGGCATGATTCGTCGCTTGGATCCGCATTGAGGGAGAGAAAATGGCATTCAGGATATTTTCGGCAATCGTCGCAGCCCTGCTGGTGATCGGGTTCATCTGGCCGGTGCTGATCAAGCTCAAGGAGGTCGCGCTATTCGTCGTCGCGGCGATCGGTATCGCGATGATGCTCTGGGAGTCTTGGGAGACGGTGCGGGAAAAGGACGAATAGGTCTCTTGCACGCGGCGTGCGAAGGGCGGCCGTGTCGCGCCGGAACACGGCCGGCGCCGCGTGATGCCCGCGCGGCGGCGGTGCGCCGCGGATTCCTTGCCGTGTTCCGGATGGCGAACCGAGCGCGGCGATCCGTAGCGCCGCGAGTCCCTGCCGGCCAGCGTAGAATTACGGGAATTATTCTCCCGGATTGAACCGCGGTGACGCCTGGTCCGGTAGTCCAGACATACCGCTATCGAAATATCCGGCAACTGGAGCAAGCAAGACCCCATGCAAGACCAACCCACGCACCGCCTTGTGCAAAAAGAAAACTATTCTCGCGAAGATCTGCTGGAATGTGGCCACGGTCGCCTGTTCGGACCCGGCAACGCGCGCCTGCCGTTACCACCGATGCTGATGTTCGACCGGATCATCAAGGTGGCGAGCACGGGAGGAACGTTTGGCAAGGGCGAGATCCACGCGGAACTCGACGTCCGGCCCGATCTGTGGTTCTTCGGCTGCCATTTCGAGGAGGACCCGGTGATGCCGGGATGTCTCGGCCTCGATGCGCTGTGGCAGATGGTCGGATTCTTTCTCGGCTGGCTGGGAGAGCCCGGTCGCGGGCGGGCCCTGGGTGTCGATTCGGTCAAGTTCACCGGGCAGGTGCTGCCCGGTGCGAAACTCGTTTCCTACCATGTCGATCTGAAGACGGTCATCCGGCGCAAGCTGATTCTCGGGGTCGGCGACGGCGTGGTGAAGGTCGATGGGCGCAGCATCTACCAGACCGAGGGGCTGCGAGTCGGGTTGTTCACCAGCACCGATGCCATTTAAGCGGGCATGGCTTTATCATGTGGGGGGCGGCAGAGGATTGCCTGCCCGCCTTTTTGATTTGGAGAGATGACAGTTCCATGAGACGCGTGGTCGTAACCGGGCTAGGGGTCGTATCGAGTATTGGCAATAACAAGGCCGAAGTGACCGAATCCCTGCGCCAGGGTCGTTCGGGCATTACCTTCTGCGAGGTGTACCGCGACATGGGTTTCAGGAGCCAGGTGCACGGTTCGCTGAAGATGGATCTGGACGCCGTGGTCGACCGGCGCTGGCGGCGCTTCATGGGCGACGGCGCGGCGTACAATTACGTCGCGATGCTGGAGGCAATCGCCGACGCGGGCCTTTCGGAATCCGACATCTCCAACGAGCGCAGCGGCCTCATCATGGGTTCGGGCGGCCCGTCGACCAAGAGCCTGGTGCAGGCTGCCGATACCGCGCGCGAGAAGGGTCCGCGGAAGGTCGGCCCTTTCGTTGTGCCGAAAGCCATGTCGAGCACCAATTCGGCGACCCTGTCGACGGCGTTCAAGATCAAGGGCGTCAACTACTCGATCAGCTCGGCCTGCTCGACGAGCGCGCATTGCATCGGCAATGCGGCCGAGATCATTCAGCTCGGAAAGCAGGACCTCATCTTCGCGGGGGGCGGCGAGGAATTGCACTGGACGCTTTCGGTACTGTTCGATGCGATGCCGGCGCTGTCATCCGGCTACAACGACACGCCCGAGCGCGCCTCGCGCCCCTATGACGCGAATCGCGACGGCTTCGTGATCTCCGGCGGCGGAGGTGTGCTGGTGATGGAGGAACTGGAGCACGCCAAGGCACGCGGCGCGAAGATCTACGCCGAGTTCGCCGGCTACGGCGCCAATTCCGACGGCTTCGACATGGTGCAGCCCTCGGGCGAGGGCGCGGTGCGCTGCATGAAGATGGCGTTGCGCGGACTCGATGTCCCGGTCGACTACATCAACACCCACGGCACCTCGACGCCTGCCGGCGACATGAAGGAACTCGAGGCGATTCGCGAGACGTTCCAGGATTCCGGGCGCATTCCGGCGTTCAGCTCGACCAAGTCGCTCACCGGCCATTCGCTCGGCGCCACCGGCGTGCACGAGGCGATCTACAGCATGCTGATGATGGAGAACAACTTCATCGCCGCCTCGGCGAACGTCGAGACGCTCGATCCGGCCGCTGTGGGCATGCCGCTCGTCACCGAACGCCGCGACAACGTGCGGCTCGACTGCGTGCTTTCCAACAGCTTCGGTTTCGGCGGCACCAACGCGGCGCTCGCCTTCAAGCGCTACGCGGCCTGAGCGGCGCGATGTCGGGAGCGAAGGATCTGCCGGCAGGCG
>JAOUFA010000297.1 GCA_029858545.1 Betaproteobacteria bacterium | reverse complement strand
AGCCTTCGCCCGCGAATATCCAGGAGTTGTATCTCGAATCGCTCACCGAGTTAGGTATCGAACCCAAGGAGCACGATATCCGCTTCGTCGAGGACGACTGGGAGTCGCCCACGCTCGGTGCCTGGGGTCTGGGCTGGGAAGTCTGGCTCGACGGCAT
This sequence comes from Betaproteobacteria bacterium, assembly GCA_029858545.1. Classification (GTDB taxonomy): domain Bacteria; phylum Pseudomonadota; class Gammaproteobacteria; order Burkholderiales; family SG8-39; genus JAOUFA01. Next base: position 4,760 of record JAOUFA010000297.1, on the reverse strand, counting down.
GGAAGTCACCCAGTTCACCTACTTCCAGGAAGTCGGCAGCCTCGCCTGCCGGCCGGTGCTGGGCGAGATTACCTATGGTCTCGAGCGGCTCGCGATGTACCTGCAGGACAAGGAAAGCGTGTTCGACCTGGTGTGGACGCAAGGCGCCGAAACGAAAGCGTCGAACCCGATCCTGTATCGCGACGTCTACCACCAGAACGAGGTCGAGCAGTCGCGCTACAACTTCGAGCTGTCGAACGCCGACATGCTGTTTCAGCACTTCGCGCAGTTCGAGGCCGAGGCAAAGCGCCTGATCGAGGCGAAGTGCGTGCTGCCCGCCTACGAGATGGTGCTGAAGTGCTCGCACAGCTTCAACCTGCTCGATGCGCGCGGCGCGATCTCGGTCACCGAGCGCGCGGCCTACATCGGCCGGGTGCGCGCACTCGCGCGCGCGATCGCCCAGGCGTACTACGATTCGCGCGAAGCGCTGGGCTTTCCAATGGCACAGAAGGATTGACATGGAAGCCAGCCTTCTCATCGAACTGCTCACCGAGGAGTTGCCGCCGAAGTCGCTTCGGAAGCTTGGGGATGCGTTTGCCGATGTGCTCGTGTCGGAAATCATCAAGCACCGGCTCAAAGATCGCGACCCCCAACGACAGACGTTCGCAACGCCGAGGAGGCTGGCCGTCCGGATTCCAGACGTTCGTGATAAGGCTCTCGACTCCCGTCATTCAGTCGAAGGGCCCGTCAGTTCGAACGCCAAAGCGGTAGAAGGCTTTGCGAGGAAGCACAAGATTGCGCCAGAATCGCTGCAGCGACGCCAGACGGACAAGGGCGAGATCGTGGTCGCAGAAGTCACTCTGCCCGGGGTACAGCTTGACGCCGTTCTCGCAGGCATTGTTGGAGATGCGCTCAAGAGGCTTCCGGTCGCAAAAATGATGCGCTGGGGCGCTGGCGAAGCGCTGTTCGTGCGCCCGGCGCACGGACTCGTGATGCTGCACGGCGGGAATGTTGTGCCGGGCTCGGTACTCGGTCTGCAATCGGGTCAGCATACCCAGGGTCACCGTTTCCTCGGTAAGCGCGACATCGTGCTCGCGGGTGCCGACGACTACGAAAAGCAGCTCTCCGACGAAGGTCGCGTGATCGCCGACTTCGGCAAGCGCCGCGAGGAGATCGAAGGACTGTTGCAGGCCGAGGCGAAGCGCCAGGGCGCTGTGCTGGGTGACTATGCGGACCTGCTCGATGAAGTCGCGGCGCTGGTCGAGCTGCCGACCGTCTATGTCGGCGAGTTCGACGCCGCCTTCCTCGAGGTGCCGCAGGAGTGCCTGATCCTCACGATGCGGCAGAACCAGAAGTACTTTCCGCTGTTTCGCGCGGATGGAAGACTGCTGCCGAAGTTTCTCATCGTCTCGAACATGCGCATTCCCGATCCACGCCATATCGTTGCCGGCAACCAGCGCGTGGTGCGCCCGCGGCTGGAGGATGCGAGGTTCTTCTACGATCAGGACCGCAAGACGCGCCTGGAAGCCCGTGTTCCGCAACTCGCCAAGGTCGTCTATCACAACAAGCTCGGCTCGCAACTGGAGCGCGTCGAGCGGCTTCAGCTGCTCGCCGGCAACATCGCGCGCCGGCTCAATTCCGAGCCGGTGCTCGTCGAGCGCGCCGCCTGGCTCGCGAAGGCCGACCTGCTCACCGGCATGGTCAGCGAATTCCCCGAACTGCAAGGGGTGATGGGAGGCTATTACGCACGCCATGACGGCGAACCCGATGCAGTCGCCGAGGCGATCGAGGCGCATTACCGGCCGCGCTACGCAGGCGACCGGCTGCCCGAGACTCCGACGGCCTGCGCCGTGGCGCTCGCCGACAAACTGCTAACGCTCGCGGGACTCTTCGGCATCGGCCAGCAACCGACCGGCGACAAGGATCCCCTGGGCTTGCGCCGCGCGGCGCTCGGCGTGATCCGCATCCTGGTCGAGCGATCCTATCCGCTCTCGCTGCATGATCTAGTGAACGACGCCTTCGCGGTCTTTCCGCGGGGCATGCTCGGTGGCGCGCATACCGATCTATCGACGTTCGTGTTCGAACGCTTTGCCGGCTACCTGAAGGAACGCGGCTCGAGCGCCCTGGAGATCGAATCGGTGCTGTGCATGAACCCGGTGCGGCTCGATCTCGTGCCACAGCAGCTCGATGCCGTGCGCGCCTTTCTTGCGCTGCCGGAATCCGCGAGCCTCGCCGCAGCCAACAAGCGCGTCGCGAACATCCTCAGGCAAGCCGAAGCCAAGAACGAGGCCCATGGCGAGCTCGATGCGAAGGGGCTGCGAGAACCGGCGGAAACCGAACTCGCGCAAGCGCTGCAATCCGCCACATCGAAAGCGAACACCCTTTTCGATCGGGGTGACTACACCGGCTATCTGAAGACTTTCGCGGTGTTGAAAGCCCCGGTAGACCGTTTTTTCGATGACGTGATGGTGATGGTCGACGACGCGGCGCTACGGCATAACCGCCTCGCGCTGCTCGCCGCTTTGCGCAGCGCGATGAACCGCGTTGCCGATATCTCGAAACTCGCGCAATAGCAGACCGACCCCGTGAAGACCGTCATCCTCGACCGCGATGGAACGATCAACCACGACAGCGACCAGTACATCAAATCGGTCGCCGAATGGCGGCCGATCGACGGTAGCCTCGAGGCGATCGCGCGCCTGTCGCAGGCGGGCTATCGCGTGTTGGTGGCGACCAACCAGGCGGGTCTCGCGCGCGGCCTGTTCGACGCGGTGACGCTGGCGGAAATCCACGACACGATGTGCCGTGCGGTGGCGCGCCACGGCGGGCGCATCGATGCGATCTTCTTCTGTCCGCACGCGCCCGAGGCGCACTGCGAGTGTCGCAAGCCCAAGCCCGGGATGCTGCTTGATATCGCGCGACGCTTCAATCTTTCGCTCGGCGATGTGCGGATGGTCGGCGACACGCTGCGCGACCTGCAAGCCGCGTCTGCCGCGGGCGCCCATCCGGTGCTGGTGCGCACCGGCAACGGCGCCGCGGCCGAGCGCGCGGGCGGATTGCCGCCGGGCACGCGGGTGTTCGCAGATCTGGCGGCATTTGCCGAGAGCATCACCGCATGAACGCTCTGCGCTCGGTCGTCTTTGCCCTGGCGATCGCCGCTTTCACACCGCCGTTCGCGCTGCTGGTGCTCGCTTGTTTTTTTCTGCCGCGGCTCCGGCGCAACAGCTTCATCTCGATCTGGGCGCGTTTCGTGCTGCTGCTCGCGCGCGTTCTCTACGGCATCCGATTCAAAGTCGAGGGCGCCGAGCATCTGCCGAAATCCGCCAGCGTGGTGCTCGCCAATCACCAGTCTGCCTGGGAAACCTTCGCCTTCCAGGTGATCTTCCCGCCGCAATCCTATGTGTTGAAGCGCGAGTTGCTGTGGATTCCCTTCTTCGGCTGGGCGCTCGCATTGATGAGCCCGATCGCGATCGATCGGGGGCGTGGCAGTGCCGCGCTGCGCCAGGTCGCGCGCAAGGGCGCGCGGCGGCTCGCGCAGGGTCTGTGGGTAATCGTATTTCCCGAGGGTACGCGCTACCCGCCGGGCCGGCACGGCCGCTGGCGGCTGGGCGGCGCCTGGCTCGCCGCAGCGAGCGGCGCGCCGGTCGTGCCGGTCGCGCACAACGCCGGACTGCTGTGGCCGAACGGCCGCTTTCCGCAGCGCGCCGGGGTGATCACGGTGCGCATCGGAGCGCCGATCGCAAGCGCCGAGCGTGAACCACAGGCGATCAACGACGAGGCGCACGCATGGGTCGAGGCGCAAAACCAGGCGCTATCGCGGGGCCATTGAGCCTGTTCGGCGAGCCGCCGCGCGGCGGCGGGCGCGGCCTGTTGCATCTCGCCGGCCGCGGGGTCGAATACCGCCTCACGCGTGCCCGCCGCAGGACGATCGGCATCCGCATCGACGCCGACGGACTCGCGCTCGGCGCGCCGTTGCGCGCGCCCTGGTCGCAGGTCGAAGCCTTTGTGCGCTCGAAGGAACGCTGGATCATCGCCAAGCTCGATCAGTGGGCGAGCGCTCCGACGCCACGCGTGCTGCGTGGCGTCGAAGGCGAAGCGCTGCCCTTGTTTGGTGAGCCGCACGCCATCGCGCTGCGCATCGCCCCGCGCGGGGTGCGCGTGGAAAATGGCCGTCTCGTTGTATCGCTGCGCAGCCCGGGACGGCGCGCGAGCGTGCTCGCGCTCTTGCAGCACTGGCTGAAGGAGCGCGCACTGGAATCTTTCGCGCCGCGCGTCGCCCACTACGCGCTGAGGCTCGACCTCCCCGCACCGAGCCTCGCGCTGTCGAACGCGCGCCGTCAGTGGGGCGTTTGCGTGCGGCGCGGCGGCAACGGTCACATTCGCCTCAACTGGCGATTGGTGCAATTGCCGCCCGCGCTCGCCGACTACGTCGTCGCGCACGAGGCGGCGCACCTTGTCGAAATGAACCATTCGCCGCGCTTTTGGACGATCGTCGGCACGTTGTATCCCGACTGGCGCGCCGCGCGCCAGCGGCTCAGGCTCGCTGGAGCAACCCTGCCTCACTTTGGAGAACCACGATGAGAATCCTGCACACGATGCTGCGCGTGGGCGACCTCGATCGCTCGATTGCCTTCTACACCGACGTGCTTGGCATGCGCTTGCTGCGCAAGCGCGAAATTCCCGAAGGCAAGTACACCCTCGCCTTCGTCGGCTACGGCGAGGAATCGGACACCGCGGTAATCGAGCTCACCTACAACTGGGGCGTCGCGAAGTACGAACCC
>JAOUFA010000296.1 GCA_029858545.1 Betaproteobacteria bacterium | reverse complement strand
GAGTACAACGCGGTGCTCGACATGCCCGCCGAGTACTACCTCGACACGGTGAAAACGGTGTTCCAGGACTTTGCGCTGCCGCAGGGGAGAATGACGGTGCATGGCGAGACCGTGCAACCGCAGGCGATACGCGACACCGCGCTGCTCTCGATCGAGGGCGAGCTCGACGACATCTCCGGCAGCGGCCAGACCGAGGCCGCGCATACGCTGTGCGTCAATGTTCCGCGCGCGCGGCGCGCGCATTACACGGCGCCCGGGGTCGGGCATTACGGCATTTTTTCGGGCCGGCGCTGGCGCGAGATGATCTATCCGCGCATCCGCGAGTTCATCCGCGCGCACGGCTGAGCGCCACCGCGCGCGAGGTTGCGGGCCGCGACGGTTCGTCATAGTTCGCAGGCGGAGGGCCCGCTTCATTTATTTGTTTGCGGGTTCCTGGCCGGGAGGTGAACAAGACCTCGGCCGCCGCGCGTCGCGCGCGCGCTCGATGCGACGCTGGCGGGGCGCGCCGTCGAGCCAGCACACGCTGGCCGCGGGGATGGCGAGCTGATCAACCGGAGCCGAGAAAGCCGTCGATCATCCGGTTGACCTCGTCGGCCGCCTCGATCTGCGCGAAATGCCCGGTGTCCGGAATGATCTCGATCCTGGCACCCGGCACGCGCGCCTTGACCAGTTCGAGCCACGGCGTGCTCTGTCCCGCCTCGAGCGGCGCGCGCTTCTTCTGTTCGTTGATCCAGGTGGTCTGGATCACCAGCAGCGGCGCGCGCAGCGCGTCGAGTGCGGACTCGAGTTCGGCGGCATCCCAGCGCAGCAGGCGCGGGAACAGCGCGCTGCCGGTCTTCGCCGGCAGTCGCCGCGCGCGCGCGACGATCGCGCGCGCCTGCGCCGATGGCTGGAAGAACATCTGCGCGAACAGCGCCTCGACGAAGGCCGCATAGCCGGCGAATTCGATCGCCGCGCGCATTGCGCTCTCCGCCTGCGCCGGATCGTCCCGGCCCATGCGGCTGCCGTCGATCAGCACCACGCCGGCGACGCGCTCGGGGTCGAGCCGCGCGGCCTCGAGCACGACGCGGCAACCCAGGCTGTGGCCGACCAGTACCGCGCGCGGGATCTCCAATGCGCCGAGCAGCGCCGCGACGTCGCCCGCGTAGTGCTCGATCGAGCATTCGTCGGGGCCACCGGGCGTCGCGCCGTGGCCGCGCAGGTCGCAGGCGAGCACGGCGTGGCGCGGCGCGAAGTGGTCGAGTTGCGCGCGCCAGTCTTGGTGATCGCAGGCGAAGCCGTGCACCAGGACGAGCGCCGGAGCGCCGCCGCCTTCGATGACATAGTGCATCCGGGGTTCCGCTCAGTCCTCGGCCGCCGCGGGCCGGTGCTGGGCGACGAGCTTTTGCTGCAAGGCGGGCGGGGCCGCCTCGTAGTGGCTGAATTCGAGCGCGTACGAACCCTGGCCCGCGGTGAGCGACTTGAGCCGCGAGGGAAAGCTTTCCATCTCCGAGAGCGGCGCCTGCGCCGAGATCTTCACCGTGCCGGGGCGCGGCGCATCCTGGCCCTTGAGGTGACCGCGGCGCGATGCGAGATCGCCCGCGACGTCGCCCATGTTCGCCTCCGGGGTCACCACGTCCATGTTGACGATCGGCTCGAGCACGATCGCGCGCGCCTTGCCGAGCGCGTCGAGGAATGCCTTGCGCCCGGCGGAGATGAAGGCGACCTCCTTGGAGTCGACCGGATGGCTCTTGCCGTCGTAGACGATGACGCGCAGGTCCTCGATCGGATATCCGGCGAGAAAGCCCGCGCCGAGCACCGCACGCACGCCCTTTTCGACCGCCGGAATGAACTGCGAAGGAATCACCCCGCCTTTTACCTGGTCGACGAATTCGAAACCCGCGCCGCGCGGAAGCGGCTCGACGCGCAGGAACACCTCGCCGAACTGACCCGCGCCGCCGGTCTGCTTCTTGTGGCGGCTGTGACCCTCGGCCTTCGCGACGATCGTCTCGCGGTAGGGCACCGCCGGCGGCCGGGTGTCGAGCTCGAGCTTGTATTGCGCGGCCATCCGGTCGAGAGTCGTCCTGAGGTGCAACTCGCCCAGCCCGCGCATCACGGTCTCGTTCGCCTGGGGATTGTGCTCGATGCGCAGGCAGGGATCCTCGGCGGTGAGCCGGTGCAGCACGTCGGCGAGCTTTTGCTCGTCGCCGCGCTTGCGGGTCTGCAGCGCGAGGCCGAACACCGGCACCGGCAGCTCGAGCGGCCGCGCGTGGATATGCGCGTCCTCGACCGAGTCGTGCAGGATGCTGTCGAAGACGATGTCGTCGATCTTGGCGATCGCGACGATGTCGCCCGGCAGCGCCTCGTCGACTTCGACCTGGGTCTTGCCGCACAGCCGGTACAGATGTCCCGGTTTGATCGGCTTGCGGTTCGCGCCGATGTACAGCTGCGTGCCGGGCGTGACGCGGCCCTGGTGCACGCGAAACACCGCGAGCCGCCCGATATAGGGATCGATCTCGATCTTGAAGACATGCGCGAGCGCGTGCCGGCCGGGGTCGGGCGAGGCGGCCAGTTCGCGCTCCGCGCCGCCGTCGGCGGAACTGCCCAGGTACACCGGCGGATTGCCCTCGCCGGGATGCGGCAGCAGCCTGACGATCACCTCGAGCAATTCGGCGATTCCCGCGCCGCTGCGCGCCGAGGTGAACACCACCGGAATCAGGTGTCCCTCGCGCAGCGCGCGCTCGAGCGGGTCGTGCAACTGCTCGGGGGCGATGTTGCCCTGCTCGAGATAGAGGGCCATCAGCCGCTCGTCGACCTCGACCACCTGCTCGACCAGGCGGCGGTGCGCCTCCTCGACCGAGGAGAAATCGGCCTCGCCCGAGGGCGCGAAGAAGCAGTCCGACACGCGCGTGCATCCACCCGCGGGCAGGTTGAGCGGCAGGCATTCCTTGCCGAACGCCTGCTGGATGCGCTCGAGCAGCGCCTCGGCGTCGACGTTGTCGGCGTCGATCTTGTTGACGATCACCAGCCGATCGAGGCCGCGCTTCGCGGCCCATTGCATGAAGCGCCCGGTCATCATTTCGATGCCGCTTTGCGCGTTGATCACGATCGCCGCGGTCTCCACCGCGGCGAGCGCGGGCAGCGCGTGACCGAGGAAGTCCGGGTAGCCCGGGGTGTCGAGCAGGTGCACCTGCGTGGCCTCGCCGTTCGCCTTCGCCTCGGCGCCCGGCGCGGCGAGCGTGACCGGGAAGCTCGCGACCGCGAGCTTGAGCGAATGATGCAATTCCTTCTCGAGCGGCAGGTAGTCGCATACCGTAGCGCCGCGCTCCAGACTGCCCGCGGCGGGGATCGCTCCGGCCCGCGCGAGCAGCGCCTCGGCGAGCAGCGTCTTGCCCGCGCCCGCCTGGCCGACGAGCGCGACGGTCCTGATGTGTTCGATGCCTGGTCTTGCCACGATCAGCCTCCCGGTGGTGGATGGAGCGCGCGCGCACGTCCTCCCAGAGGCACATGCCGCGGCGTGTTGACGGCGACGAAGATCTCGCGCAGGAAAATGAGCAGGCAGGCGACCAGCGCGAAGATGCCCAGCACGAACATCGATGCGATGGTTCCCGACAGGTCGATCGCGACGAACGCACCGATGAAGGCGCCGGCGATCAGCAGGCAGATGAACAACGCCGAAAACACCGAGCACAGAATCGCCAGATAGACCAGGCGGATGCGGCGCGCGACGACCTCGAGCTCGCCGTGCGCCGAGGCCGCCTCGTCGCCCTTCAATCCGGCGAGCAGGTTCTCGAGCGCGCGGCGGCGGTCGATCGCGCGCCCGAGACGGCTGTTGAGCGCATTGATGATCGTTCCCACCGCCGTCAGCATGAACACCGGCGCGACCGCAAGCTGGATCACCGCGGCGATGGCCGGGACGTGGTGTTCGATCACCATGACCGGCAGTCTAGCAGGCGCGCGAAGCGCGGGGAATTGAGCTAGCGCAAGCGCGCGTGCCGCGCGCCTCCCCTAGTGCGGGGATCGGCGCTTGCGGGAATCCATTATTGCTCGAAGAGGGGTTTCGATCCGGGGTGCTCAAGCTCCTCGTGGCCGAGCATGCCATCGGTGAGCGGCTCGCGGCAGGCCTGCTCGCCTGGCGCCACAGCGGCTTCTCGGTGCACAACGCCGTACGCGTTCGAGCAGGGGACCTGGAAGGCCGCAAGAAGCTCGCGCACTACATGCTGCGCGCGCCGCTTTCCCTGGAGAAGATAACCTATGACGCAGGGAAAGGCATGGTCATCTACCGCTCGCACATGCACAAGAGTCTAAAGCGCAATTTCCAAGTGATGTCCGGCGCGCAATGGCTCGAATTGCTCTGCCGCCATATTCCGGACCGGTTCGAACATCTGGTGCGCTACGTCGGTTGGTACTCGACGCGGGTTCGGGGCGAGCGGGCGCGCAAGGCCGTGCCGGACGCGGCGGTGCAAGCACCCGAGGATCACCCGATGATCGCGGCGCGCGCCCGGTCGGCGTGGGCGCGCTTGATCCACAAAGTCTACGAGGTCGATCCTCTGGAGTGTCCCAAGTGCGGCGCGCCGATGCACATCATCGCGCTGATCGATGACGCCGCAGTCATTCGCCGCATTCTCGAATATCTGGGTCGCTGGGCGCCGCGCGAGGCAAGACCGCATCCGCGCGCGCCACCGAAGAAGCCGCCGCTGCTGGAGCTGACCTACCATCCCGTGCCTGATATCGCCTGAGTTGCCGAACGAGAACAAGGTCCCGGATCTGCCGGGGCGCGGGCGCCGCCTTGCCTTGCGGTGGCACGCGAAATTGATCGCCCTGCAACTTACCACTAGACTCTGCTCCAATCGCCCTCTTCGGGCGGGTGTCATGGAGCGAGATTGACAGAATGCGCATTGCAGAGCGTACAGGGCGCGTTCCAGCACGGGATTGTCGCGCGCACGCAAGC
>JAOUFA010000295.1 GCA_029858545.1 Betaproteobacteria bacterium | reverse complement strand
GGCGCTACGAGGAGATCGCAACCTGGTTGACCTTCGACGTCCAATCGTAGCGCAGAATTTCTCATATCGCGTTGTGGCGTGCCGAATTTTCTAGAGGGACTTTTTCTACAGCCTCAACGTTCAGATTGAGGGGCGCGCCGCTTTTGGCGCGTCCCTCTCGAATGCAGTGTTAGCCGCTGCCATGACGAAGGCAGAGAAGATAACAATGTCTTGCAAAAAGTGAATGAACCACGCCCAAAATATTCCGTTCGTCTCCATCACCGACTTGGCAAGCAACCACCCTAGCAAACCCGCCATCAGTGCACCCACGATACCGTTGGGCATGCCGCGAAGGTGCGGCGCACCAAAGGCGGCTGCCGAAATGAGGAGTATGTGGGCGGTATCAACAGAGCCAACGAGCGGCACAATAACTCCGAGACGGTAAACTGCCTCTTCGGAGAATGAATTGGTGAGGGAGAACAGCAGAACCCACGGCAGGTAGGGTACGAGTTGCTTTAGACCACCACCGGATTTACGGAACTGCAAATAGACAAAGATGGAAGTGGCGAGTGTGATGAAAAGCGCCAGGCTGGCGCCAAGACTAAGCCAGGACTCACCCTCCGAAATCCCCAGCCACGAAACTCCTTTGGCGGGAGCGGCGATACTGCCCGGCGCAAGGAAGACCGAGAAGTTTGCTTCATTCACGAAATAGACGGCGAACAAAACAAGCGTGGCCACACCTAACAGCAGAGCCTGATATTTTGACTGGGTGTTGATGTATTCCAGTCCGCTTACAGAAAACGGCGACTTTTGCGAGAACCGGCTGAGGTTCAGGATGGCTGCCGTAGCACCAATGACGATAACCAGCGTGATCATGACTTCCATTCGATTTAATCTCCGTAGCGGCTAACGTATGAGATAAGCCGCGCGCGGAGGGCGCAGCCCGGAGCGCGTCGGCTTGACCGAAAGGTTAGGCCTCGCTCGCTGGGGAATGAAGTTGAAGGCGCTTGGCCAGGGGCTCATGTGCTTCGGCGTATTTTGGCACGCAGGAACCAACCGACGAGAAGGATGCCTCCAACGAGCACCCAAATGATGAGCACGAGTGATTGCGTCGCCATCGTGGTGTTCCCGAAGCCCCGGTTCCACAATACAAAGAACGCCAAGAGGCCGATCTGTAGAAGCAGCAGAACACTGCTAACGACCGCGCAGGCTATTACCGACGACCGCCGCGTTGCAAACATTCCGCCTTGAAATAGTATCCATATTGCCAGCAGGGTGGGGAGGCCAAATACCGCCGAATCCGCGCGATTGACTACCGCAACTGCCAACGCTCCGGCGATGAACACTGCGAACGCCAGAGTCCAGAGAGCGATGCGAGCACCACTGCGCATGTTCTGCGAGGCCTAACGCCCACGCCCACCCGCGCGGGGCTGCAATGCATGCCAAAGACGCGATGTGCCCCGCGCGTCCGAGTGCGGCGTGCGGCTAGCCTTGCAGCTGATACGGGTTGTCATTGCATGTCCTTTTCAAAAAACTCCTCGATCGCGCGCGCGACTTCGGCGGGGCGGGTGACGGTAGGAACATGGCCTGCGCCTTCGATCGTCACCAGCTTGCTGTTGGGGAGCTTTTGCGCCAGGTTCTGCGAGCTGGCGATGGGAGTGATGATGTCGCGGCTGCCGTGGATCAGCAGCGTGGGTAAGTGTATCTGGGTCAAGCGGTGCTCCACCTGCACAGGCTCCAGGCATTCCATCAACTGAACCGCCGAGGGGCCGTTCGAGCGCATGACGATCTGTTTGCCCCAGCGTCGCTCGGCCTCGCAGTTGTCTTCGGGAACACATGCATTGACGAACATCTCCATCGTGGCCTCGAAATCGGTCTTGCAGCCTTCGATGAAACGCGTGGCGCCTACGCTCTTGCCGCCCTGATACCGTCCGTCCACCAACACCAGCCCGTTAAAACGCGCTGGCTGACGCAATGCTGCTTCGAGCACAACGAACGCGCCAGAGGATTCGCCGGCCAACACGCAGGAGTCGATTCGAAGCGCGTCGAGCACGCGGAATAGGTCGTCTACCAGCAGGTCGAACGTGATGTCCGCGGCACGGTTGACGGTGGCACCGGTACCCCGGTGATCGTAGGTGACGGTGCGCCAGCCGCGGCTGAGTTGCTCAAAAGGCTGCTGCCACAACTCGCCGCTACCGACCCAGCCGCCATGCGCGAGGATGGTTCGCGGGCCGCAGCCAAACGAGGTTACGAACAGGTCGGCATCATCGGACTTTAGAAACATCGACGTTCACCTCTATCATGAGATAAAGCGGGGTTTTCAAGAGCCGGTACGGTGCAGGCTAACGCCTACCTTGAGCGGTGGGCGACGAGCTGTGCGAGGAGCGACCTGCAAGCAAGCGTAGCGCGCTTGCAGCCGTCCGCTCGAAGGCATAGTTGGGCTTCATCCGCAAACACTCTTCCGTTCAAAGTCTCGAACGTTCAAATATCCCCTTTAGTTCCTTGCCAGGAATGGTGTCACCAACCCAGGCGAAGCTTCCGGCGTCTCGCATCGCAACCGCGGCGTCTCGAACTGCCGCGAACGCCAAGCGAGCGAGCGCGCCACCGACGCTGATACGTCTGACGCCCGCGTCGGCCAATTGCTGAACGGTAATGCTCGGATCGGCCGAACTCATCACGACGTTCACGGGTTTTCCCACCGCCCCCACGACCTCTCGGATGCTCGCCAGGTCGCGCAAACCGGGAGCGTAGAGCACATCGGCGCCCGCAGCTGCGAAGGCCTGCAGGCGACGGATGGTATCGTCGAGATCGGGGCGACCGTGGAGGTAGTTCTCCGCGCGACCGGTTAGCGTGAACGGGAACGGCAGGGCTCCCGCGACTCTGGCCGCGGCGGCTACACGCTCCACAGCTAAATTGAAGTCGTAGATCGGCTTAGCGGGGTTGCCTGTGGCATCCTCGATCGAGCCACCCACAACACCGGCCTCGGCAGCCATAGAAATGATTGTGGCTGCTTCATCGGGGTCATCGGCGTAGCCGTTCTCGAGGTCGGCATTTATGGGCAGGTCGGTCGCCGATGCAATTGCACGGCAGTTCGCGATCAATTCTTCTCGGGTGACCGAGAGCGTGCCGTCGACGCGGCCCAAGGTGCTAGCGAACCCGAGGCTTGTTGTAGCCAATGCCTCAAAGCCAAGCGACGTGAATAGCTTTGCGGTGCCTGCATCCCATGGGTTCGGCATGACGAAGATCCCCGACCGTTCGTGCAACGCTCGGAATGCTCGGGCCTTCTCAGCCTGCGTAACCATGGCTAGCTCCCTTCTCGTCTTTTCGGCTTCTGCCCTTTGGCACGCACCAACGATGAAGCCCAACGTCCGTGCTCAGCGGCGGGCCGCTCTTGGCCGGACCGCTGCAGCGCGTTGTTGGGCCTCAGTTGCGGAAGACCCCCAATGCGAACGCGCAAAGAATCCGACCCCGACCAAGCCAACGATGATGTGCACCCCGATAGCGGCCGCGAAGATCTTCGGGTGCCCGGCAAGGAGGTGCTCAGGGCCAGGAATCAGGGGCGCGTAGAAGGACAGTGCGGCGAGGTTGAGCACCACTATTGCAGCCAGCAGAGCCTTGGAGCCACGGAACATCCACCAGCACCAGACGCCATAGGTCGTTTCAACGATGAAGGCGAGCAACGGCACGGCGTAAAGGCCTGACCCAAACTTCGGCGCCTCGATACCGGGAGCGATCGCGATGTCAGGAACGTGAGTAGCCAGATCGAGAATGATGTGGGACGAAACGGCGACTGCGAGCGCGAGCCCCCAAGCAGGCTTATTGAGAAGTTTCGCCACAACCGCCCAAACCGCGAACGCCAGGACCGCTGTTGCGGCGATGGAATGAGAATACGGCATATGCGCCAAGTGGATATCGTTGAGCGCTCTTAGCTGTGGCTCGGTAGTCGTGATCTCTATTCCAACGAGATTCAACGCCACCCAGATGAACTCGACCAGCTGAACCGATAGCAGTACCGGAATCATTGGCACGCCAGGCCAATTCCTGTTGATGAGAAGCGCCGTGGCGGCGTGATTAATTGCATTCACTGGAACTGCCCCCTATGAGGCCCAACGTGGCGCTCTGCCGCGCGCTTCAGCGCGTCAGCTGCAGCAGCAGGTTATGCCGCAGTTTGTAGATGGTCTTCCCATCCGGGGAACACCAGTACGGCCGGATGGCACTTGAGAGCTTTTGCGAGCACCTTCGCACGCTCAACGCCCAGACGGACCCGATCGTTCTCGATGGCGGAGAGCGTCGCCTGCGGAATGCCCGTGCGTTCCGCAAGCTGGTTCTGACTCAGCCCCTGCAGCTCCCGGATGATGCGCACGGACTCGCCAACCGACACGGTGACCCGCTTCTTCGCGGCGCGAAACTGGCTCATCTACGGCCTCCCATAGTCATGCGCGGTGATCGAAAGCACCTGAAACAGTTGCTGTTCCGGCGTGGTGCGGTAGATGACTCGCCACTGCAACCCGAGACGACATGAGCGATGCCCCTTCCATTCTCCCGACAAGGCCTCGTCGTTGAAACCCGCGATCAGCCTCAACCCGGGCGGGCCGGAAAGCATGGCGATGTCCTTCCACTTCTCGTACCGCTTGACGATCTCCCGTGGGGCCGACGACAGTTGCCTATCGACCCGGCGGTGCTCTTCGATACGCCACATGCCACATTGTGCCTATGCCATATATGGCATGTCAAGCAGCGTCGGCCACTGCGGCATAACGTTCGCCGTGAGCCGCGTGCCGCGTGCGGCACGTCGGACTCAACGGTGTGGTTGGGTGGTTATCCTTGGACGCAGCACTTCCCTTTGCCTACTTGGCCCGCACCCAATTTGCGAATGAAGTGCCTCCCACGCTCGCTGTGGGATTGGTGGAACTCATGTCATTGCCTACGACGGTGTACGTGCGCTTCTCCGT
>JAOUFA010000294.1 GCA_029858545.1 Betaproteobacteria bacterium | reverse complement strand
CGGTGACGCAGATGGACGAGGTGACGCAGCAGAACGCGGCGCTGGTCGAACAGGCTTCCGCCGCGGCCGAGAGCCTGCAGGAGCAGGCCGGCGGCCTGGTGCAGTCGGTGGCGACCTTCAAGCTGGAAGGAGGCGCGGTGGCCAGGGTGGCACAGCGCCCGGCGGCGAGCGTTACGGCGCTGCCGGCCAAGCCGGCTACGGTCAAGGCGCCCGCGCAGGGCAGCGCGCTCGCGCGCAGGGCCGCGGCGAACAACGGCCACCACGTCGCGAAACCGGCTGTCGCCGCGCGCGCCAAGGCGGTCGGCGGCGAGGAAAGCTGGGAAGAGTTCTAACAAACCCGCGGTGCTGGCGGCCCTAGGGGCGCCAGCACCGCAAGACGATCGAAAGGAACAGTCATGCGAGTCAACACGCCAGTCAGCAACCGGGAATACGAGCTCCGTGACGGACAGATGATCGTCTCGCGGACCGACCTCCAGGGCCGTATCACCTACGTCAACCGCG
This sequence comes from Betaproteobacteria bacterium, assembly GCA_029858545.1. Classification (GTDB taxonomy): domain Bacteria; phylum Pseudomonadota; class Gammaproteobacteria; order Burkholderiales; family SG8-39; genus JAOUFA01. The sequence goes on along the minus strand of JAOUFA010000294.1, from coordinate 4,434 downwards.
ATTTCATCGATGTCAGCGGCTTCACCGAGCAGGAACTGATCGGCCAGCCGCACAACATCGTGCGCCATCCCGATATGCCGCCCGAGGCCTTCGCCGATCTGTGGGCCACGCTCAAGGCAGGACGCCCGTGGACCGCGATGGTGAAGAACCGCTGCAAGAACGGCGACCACTACTGGGTCGAGGCGAACGCCACGCCGGTGCGCGAGAACGGCCAGGTGGTGGGCTATATGTCGGTGCGCAAGAAGCCGAGCCGCGCCCAGGTCGAGCAAGCCGAGGCGCTGTACCGGGCGATGCGCGAGAACCGTGCCGGCAACAAGAAGATCGTCAACGGCTACGTGGTGAGCAACACCCTGCTGCACAAGCTGAACCCGGTGCGCCGCATGAGCGTGATGCAGCGCCTGGGCGGCGTGGTCGCGATGCTCTCGCTGATCGGCGCGCTGGTCGGCGGCATCGGGCTGCTCGGCATGAACAGCGCCAACGAGGGGCTGCGCACCGTGTACGAGGACCGCACGGTCCCGCTGATGGACCTCGGGCTGATGATCGACATGGCAAACCGCATCCGCACCAATGCGGTGCTCGCGGCCAACGGCGGTAGCCGGGACATCGGACAGAAAATGCGCGACGATACCGTCTCGCTCGACGGCGAGATCGACGCGCTGTGGAAGAAGTACATCTCGACCTACCTGACTCCGGAAGAGAAAAAGCTCACCGAGAGCTTCGCCGCCGAGTGGCAGGGTTACCGCGTATCGCGCAATCGCACGTTGTCGTCGGCGATCGACGGACGCTTCGACGTCTCGAAGGAAAACGCTGCAAAAGACGCCGGGCCGAAGTTCACCCAGGCGCGCGAAACGCTGTTCAAGCTGATCCAGCTGCAGGGCAACGAGGCCAGGCAGGAGTACGCGCACGCGCTCGGACGCTTCGGCGCGGCGCGCAATGCGTCGATCGCGCTGATCGTGCTGGGCGCGATGATGGCGATCGTGGCCGTCATCATGCTCGGGCGCTGGATCGTGCGCCCGCTCGAGCAGGCCGGCAAGGCGCTCGGCAATCTTGCGCAGAGCAACTACGACAACCGGATCGATATTTCAAGCAACGACGAACTCGGCCGCCTGATGCAGTCGATGCAGACCATGCAGATCCGCCTCGGCTTCGATGTCGCCGAGGCGAAGCGTCAGGCCGACGAGACCGCGCGCATCAAGATTGGTCTGGACAACGTCGCGACCAACGTGATGATCGCCAACAAGGACCTCGAGATCATCTACATGAACAAGTCGCTGGTGGCGATGTTCGGCAAGGTCGAACAGAGCATCCGCAAGGATCTGCCGCGCTTCGACATGAAGACGCTGATGGGTTCCAACATCGACGTATTCCACAAGAACCCGGCGCACCAGCGCGGCGTGCTGGGCGGTCTCAACGGTACGCACCGCACCACGATCAAACTGGGCGGCTGCACCTTCTCCCTCGCGGTCACCCCGGTGATCAATCCGGCGGGCGAGCGGCTCGGCTTCGCCGTCGAATGGGTCGATCGCACCAACGAGGTGGCGGTCGAAAACGAGATTTCGGGCATCGTCGCCGCGGCCGCGGCGGGCGACTTCAGCAAGCGCATCGGCGAGGAAGACAAGGACGGCTTCTTCAAGGTGCTCGCGCAGTCGATGAACGGGCTGCTCAAGACGAGCGAGATCGGATTGAACGAGGTCGTCCGCGTGCTCGGTGCGCTCGCCAAGGGCGACCTGACCGAACGCATTACCAACGAGTATTCGGGAACTTTCGGCCAGCTGAAGGACGATTCGAACCAGACGGTCGCGCAACTGACCGAGATCGTCGGCGGCATCAAGGAAGCCGCCGAGGCGATCGACACCGCGGCGAAGGAAATCGCGCGCGGCAACGCGGATCTCTCGGCGCGGACCGAGCAGCAGGCCTCGAGCCTGGAGGAGACGGCCTCCAGCATGGAGGAATTGACCAGCACGGTGAAGCAGAACGCCGACAACGCGAAGCAGGCCAATCAACTGGCGATCAGCGCGTCTTCGAGCGCGGTCAAGGGCGGCGAGATGGTCGCCGAGGTGGTGACCACGATGAGCGGAATCGCCGAATCGTCGAAGAAGATCGCCGACATCATCGGCGTGATCGACGGCATCGCGTTCCAGACCAACATCCTCGCATTGAACGCGGCGGTGGAAGCCGCGCGCGCGGGCGAACAGGGCCGCGGCTTCGCGGTGGTGGCCACCGAGGTGAGGAACCTCGCGCGCCGGAGCGCCGCCGCGGCCAAAGAGATCAAGGACCTGATCCAGACCTCGGTGAAGAAGGTCGAGGACGGCAACCGCATCGTCGAGCAGACCGGCGAGACGATCTCGGAGCTGGTGACCTCGGTCAAACGCGTGACCGACATCATGGCCGAGATCACCGCGGCGAGCGCCGAGCAGAGCACCGGCATCGAGCAGGTGAACCAGGCGGTGACGCAGATGGACGAGGTGACGCAGCAGAACGCGGCGCTGGTGGAACAGGCTTCCGCCGCGGCCGAGAGCCTGCAGGAGCAGGCCGGCGGCCTGGTGCAGTCGGTGGCGACCTTCCGGCTCGAACACAGCGAGGGGCGCAGGTCGCGCGCCGAACCGGCCATGCTGCCGAGCGCCTCGGTGACCTCGCTCCCGGCAAAGCCGATTGCCAAGCCGAATACGAGGCCGGGTGGGGCGGTGGCGCGCAGGCAAGCGGCAAACCATGGCATCGCCAAGGCCAAGGCGGTGAATGCCAGCGAGAACTGGGAAGAATTCTGATGCCGGGGGATCGCGCGTCGTGGGCGAGTCATGCACGCCGCGCATCCGGCGCGCATGCGCCTGCCCGCGCAGCCTGGCAGGACCACCTGCTGAATGGGCTGGCATCGATCGCCTCCGCCTGGGCCGGTGTGTGCTGCGGCGCGCCGCGCGAGGAAAGCAATGACGAAGCCCCCGGAAAAGACTCCGGGATACGGAGGTTGGTGTGAATACCCAAGCAGCGCAGGCGGTCGAGCAGGTCACCCGTGAGTACGTCCTTACCGAACGCGATTTCGAGCGCGTGCGCAAGCTGATCCACGAGCACGCCGGAATCGCCCTTTCCCAGGCGAAGCGCGACCTGGTGTACAGCCGTCTCGCGCGACGCCTGCGCGCGCTTGCGCTCGATTCCTTCGAGGAGTATCTCGATCGGCTCGAGGCCGACGAGGCGAACGATGGCGGCGAGTGGCAGGAATTCACCAACGCGCTGACCACCAATCTCACCGCCTTCTATCGCGAGCCGCATCATTTCCCGCTCCTCGCCGAGCATGTCGAGCGCATCGCCGCCGGACGTACCGCGATGCTGTGGTGCTCGGCGGCCTCCACCGGCGAAGAGCCCTACACGATGGCGATGACGATGGTCGAGCTGTTCGGCAGCTTTACGCCTCCGGTCAAGATTCTTGCCACCGACGTCGATACCAACGTGCTGGAGAAGGCGCGCTGGGGCGTCTATCCGGCGGAACGGGTCGAAAAGCTTCCCGATGACAAGGCGAAGCGTTTCTTTCTGCGCGGCAAGGGGGAAAACGCCGGACAGGTGCGCGTGCGGCCCGAGTTGCGCGAAATGATTCTGTTCCGCCAGCTCAATCTGCTCGATGCGGCGTGGCCGATGCGCGGTCCGCTCGATGTCATCTTCTGCCGCAATGTGATGATCTATTTCGACAAGCCGACGCAGATCGTGATCCTGGAACGCTTCGCGAAACTGCTGCGGCCCGACGGCCTGCTGTTCGCCGGACATTCGGAAAGCTTCCACCACGCCGCGCATATCTTTCGCACGCGCGGCAAGACGGTCTATGAGCTTGCCCCGGTCGCGCGCGCCGCGGCAGAGGCGCGCAGATGACACCGGCCGCCGCGCGCGCGCTCGCGCGATCCGAGGTTGCGCCGCCAGAATGCTTCGCGACCAACCTGTACTGGGATCGCACGCACTCGATTCAGGCGGCCAAGCTCCTACCGGGAGAGTTCTACGCGACCGACCGCAACATGCTGCTGGTCACGGTGCTCGGCTCCTGCGTCGCGGCCTGCATTCGCGACAAGGAGCGCGGCATCGGCGGGATGAACCACTTCATGCTGCCCGAGTCGGGCGAGACCAGCGACCCGATGGGGAGCGCGGCGCGCTACGGCAGCTATGCGATGGAGGTCTTGATCAACCATCTGCTCAAGCTCGGCGCGCGGCGCGGGGCGCTGCAGGCCAAGGTGTTCGGCGGCGGCAACGTGATTCCGCACATGACTCACGCCAATGTCGGCGGGCGCAATTCGCGCTTCGTGAAGGAGTTTCTGCAAGAGGAAAACATTCCGATCATCGCGAGCAGCCTGGAGGACACCTGCCCGCGCAAGGTGTATTACTTCGCGCAGACCGGCAAGGTGCTGATGAAGCGGCTGTGGGCGACGCGCAACAATACGATCGCGGAACGCGAGGCCG
>JAOUFA010000293.1 GCA_029858545.1 Betaproteobacteria bacterium | reverse complement strand
GCCGTGGATGAATCGTTCGAGAAAGCTGCCGCGCGCGCCGGCGTTGCACGGATGGCTGTCGAGATCGTATTCGATGATGTCATCGGGGGTGACCAGCGCCGGCGCGATCGAGCGCGCCATCAGATAGCGCCCGGGCGCGCCGGGGTGGCGCATCGAGACATGGCCGAAGCCGTCGACCACGCCCTGGGCGACGAGGATGCGGCTCGCCGCGGCGAGGTCGGCGAGCTGAGCGGCCGCGACCGGTCCGCCCGAACCGGGACCCTCAGCGCTCAAGATCGCTCCGCTTCGGCTTCAAATGATCACCTTCGTCACGATGCCCGCGGGAAGGATTTCCTCGGGCGTGAACCGGCGGTGGGCGATTCCCTGCTGCCGGGTGTAGAGCGCCATCTGCTCCCAGGTCGCGCGGTTCTCCTCGATGCCGTACGGAAACGGATCGCCGCCGAACAGCTCGCGCATCCTGCGCGCGTAGCCGGGCAGCCGGGCGAGCGGATTGGGCGAACGACAGCTCGCACAGATCGAATTCACGATGCGCGGTGAACCGCGCGAAACACTCGTGGTATCCCAGGTTGAGCCGGTTGTGGTCGATTTCCTCCGCCTTCACCGCACCCAGCCTGAAATCGCGAAAATGATCGTAGTCGGTCGTCGCGATGGACAGACTCGGTTGCGTCATGTTTCCCCTCGGGCGGTTGGTTGCTGCGGCAGCGATGATAGCGGAATTGACCGGCCGCCCGGCTCGGATGGGTCGCGCACTTCGCCATCGCGCGGCCCGCCCCGGGCTCGCGCGAACCCGGAGCGCGGCGGCAAAGCATGCGAAAATGTGAAACGCTGTTCATCATGGAGGAACCTCGGTGGAAAACGTATTGGCGGCCGTCAGAACCGGGCCCGGTAAGACCGAAATCCGCGAATTCCCGATGCCCGATATTCCGGAAGACGGCGCGCTGATGAAGATGGAGGTCGCCGGGATATGCGGCACCGACGTCAAGCTGTACAAGACTCCGCCGTCGGCCGCGCCGGTGATCATGGGGCACGAGAATATCGGTACGATCGCGAAGGCCGGCCGCGAATTCACCCGCCGCAAGGGCTTCAAGGAAGGCGACCTGGTGTTCGTCGAGCACTACGTCATGTGCGGCAAGTGCGAATGGTGCCACCTCGGTCAGTACCGCCACTGCGAAAACACCGACTGGCGTTCGAACCCGGACGGCATCCGCTACGGCTATACCTCGGCGGAAAAGGCACCGCATCTCTGGGGCGGCTTCGCCCAGTATGTCTACCTGCCGTGGAACTCGGTCGTGCACCGCGTGCCGGCCGGCGTATCGGCCGAACTCGCCGGTCTCGTGACGCCGATGGCGAACGGCGTCGAATGGTCGCTGTTCGACGGCGGGGTCGGCTATGACTCGACGGTGCTCATCCAGGGGCCGGGCCAGCAGGGCCTGTCGCAGACGGTGATCTGCAAGCAGGCCGGCGCCTCGCTGATCATCGTCACCGGCACCTCCAAGGATCGCGCGCGGCTCGAGGTCGCCAAGCAACTCGGCGCCGATCACGTCATCGACGTGCAGAAGGAAGACCCGCTCGCCCGCATCCGGGAGATCACCGGCGGACGCGGCGTGGACGTGGCCCTCGACTGTACCGCGGGCGCCGGGACGCTGCCGATCCTGCTCGGCGTCGAGGCACTCAAGCGAAAAGGCGGCACGATCGTGGTGCAGGGCGAGATGAAGGAGTTTCCGAATTTCCCGCTCGAGAAGGTGACCGTCAAGTTCATCACCATCAAGAGCGCGCGCGGCCACAGCTACAGGGCCTGCGAATTCGCGCTGCAGCAGCTCGCGTCGAAGCGTTTCCCGCTCGAAAAGGTCACCACCCACCGCTTCGGCCTCCAGGAGGTCGACCTCGCGATCCGTTCGGTGGGCGGACAAGGCCTGCCCGACGTGATCCACGCCTCGCTGATGCCCTGGCAGTAGGCCGCGAGCGTCGGAGCGGGGGATGTTCGGACCGGCACGGAGAAGCGGCGAGCGCCGTGCGGCCTCGACCCGGATAAAGCAGTGGACGCGCGAGCGCTTCACGCTCGCCCCGACCGAGACGATCCTGGTGGCCGAAATCGCCTGCACGCTGCCGGGCTGCCCGCCGCGGGAAACCGTGGTCGCCTTCTGGTCGGCGGACGGCACGAGGCATCAGTTCAAGGTATTCAAGCCGCTCACCGCGGTGCTTGCCGACGATCTGCCCTACGCCTGGCTCAGGGATACGCTGGCGGTCGCCGACGGATTCGCCGCCGACTGCTGCTGAGGCGAAGGAAATCGGAGACAATCGATCCATGGCAGTTCCCAAGCTGAAGACCGTCACCCGCACCCAGGGCAACAACCGCGCCCTCAAGGAGGGCAGCGTCCGGCCGCGGGGTTTCGAATTCGATTTCGTCGAGGTCGATCCGCTCATCGACGCGTTCCGCCGCATGGTGCGCGCGCGCGAGTTCGACGTGTGCGAGATGGCACTGACGACCTACCTCTCGGCGCGCGAGCACGGCAAGCGCATCACCGCGCTCCCCGTCTTCCTGGTGCGTGCGTTCCACCATGGCGCGATCCTGGTCAACACCCGCTCCGGGATTCGCAGCCCGGCGGATCTCGAGGGCCGGCGCGTCGGCGTGAATCGCGGCTACACGGTCACCACCGGAGTGTGGGCGCGCAGCGTGCTGCAGCATCAGTACGGCGTGGATCTGAAGAAGATCACCTGGGTACTCTCGGGCGACGAGCACGTGGCCGAATTCCGTCCGCCTGCGAATGTGCAGCCGCTCGAAAAGGATCGCAAGATGAGCGAGCTGCTCGCCTCCGGAGAGCTGCCCGCCGCGATCGGCATCGACCTGGAGCATCCCGACGTGCGGCCGCTCGTGCCCGATGCCGGGGCAGCCGGCTACGCTGCGCTGCGCACGAGCGGCCATTACCCGATCAATCACACCGTGGTGCTGCGGGACGAATTGCTCGAGGCCGATGCCGGCCTCGCGCCGGCCGTCTTCCGCGCGTTCGCGGAATCGAAACGCCTGTACGTCGAGCGCCTGCAAGCCGACCGCATCGAGCGCCCGACCGCGGTCGACGCCATGCACCGCCGGGTGATGGAGATCACCGGCCGCGATCCCCTTCCCTATGGCATCGAGCCGAACCGCCGGGTGCTCGAGGAATTGATGCAGTCGGCGCACGAGCAGGAGATCATCCGCCGTGCCGTCCCGGTGGAAACGCTGTTCGCCCGCGACACCCTCGCGCTCGCGGACTGAACCAGGAAGAAGGCAACAGGAGAATTCATGCAGGCAAAGCCCGCTTCAGTCACGATTCCCGCGCTGCAGCAGATGAAGCGCGACGGCCGCAAGATCGTCGGCGTGGTCGCCTGGGATTACCAGATCGCGCAGATCGTCGATCGCGCCGGCGTCGAAATCGTCTCGGTCGGCGACACGGTGGGCATCAATCTATGGGGCCATCCGAATCCGCTCGAGGTGACGATGGACGAGATGGTCATCGTCTGCAAGGCGGTGCGCCGCGGCGTGAAGCGCGCGCTGGTGAGCTGCGACTTTCCGTTCGGACCTCTGCAGGAGGGCGCGGCAAGCGCGGTGCGCGCGGCGATCCGCCTCGTCAAGGAAGCGGGCGCCGACATGATCAAGCTCGACGGCGCGGCGGAGTTTCCCGAGGCGGTGCGCGCCGTCGCACGGGCGGGAATTCCGGTGTTCGCGCAGTTCGGCATCACGCCGCAGACTGCGTCGCAGTATGGCGTGGACTACGCCGCGATGCTGAAGGGCGGCGTACGGCTCCCCGCGGAAATGACCGCGCGCCTGGTCGACGAGGCCCGGCGCCTGGAGGAAGCGGGCGCGGCGCTGCTCGATTTCACCCACTCGGGACCGGTCGTCGGACCCGAGGTGGCACGCGCGGTGTCGATTCCGGTGATCGGCGGGCTGGGTGGCGGCCCCTGGCTCGATGGCCGCATGCGCATGGCGCACGCGGCCATCGGCTATGCGGCAAGCGCGATCGATGCCGGGCCCGAGACCTACGCCAACGTCGCGCGCATCACGCTCGATGCGATCTCGGCCTATGCCGAGGACGTGCGCGCGGCGCGCCAGATCAAGGGCGGCATCCCGGTAAAGCCGGGCTCCTGAACGGAACCGATCATGCCCACCGCACTCATCGACGGCATCACGACGAGATACGAGCTGGTCGGCTCCGGGCCGCCGCTGCTGATGTTTTCTCCAGGCGGTTTCGACGCGACCATCGAGAAGTGGTCCACGCTCGGCGTCTACGCGCGCATCAAGCTGATGGATCACCTGCCGAAGAAATACACCTGCATCGTGTTCGACCGCCGCGAATGCGGCGAATCGGGCGGACGGGTCGAGCGCGTCACCTGGGCGCATTACGTCGCGCAGGGCAAGGGACTGCTCGAGCATCTCGGCATTGCGCGCGCCTCCCTGATGGGCGGCTGCATGGGATGCAGCCCGGTGATCGCTTTCGCCGTCGCCTACCCCGAGGCGACGCAGAGCATGATCCTCTACTGGCCGGTCGGCGGCGCGCGCTACCGCCTCGCCGGTCAGCAGCGCTTCGCCGAGCATCTGGCCTTCGTGCAGCAGCACGGCCTCGATGCCGTGGTCGCGCTCGTGCGCAAGGACGGCAAGGCGTTCAACGCCGATCCGCGCGGCGGACCCTGGGCCTCGGCGATCCGGCGCGATGCCGCGTTCGCGGATGCCTACGCGAAGCAGAACACCGATCAATACCGCCTCGTCGTCGCCGGGATGAGCCGCGTGCTGCTCGATCGCGACACCTCGCCGGGCGCCGAACCCGAGGACCTGCTGCGCCTGGAGATTCCCGCGCTGATCGTTCCCGGCAAGGACGCCTCGCATGCCACCTCGGCGGCGAGATACCTGGAAGAATGCCTGCCGCGCGCGCACTACTGGGACGCGCCGCCCTCCGACCAGACCGAGCAAAGCGCCAATGCCCGGCTGCTTGA
>JAOUFA010000292.1 GCA_029858545.1 Betaproteobacteria bacterium | reverse complement strand
TGTCGGGCGGCGAGCAGCAGATGCTGGCGGTCGGGCGCGCGTTGATGGGCCGGCCACGCCTGTTGATGCTCGACGAGCCCTCGCTCGGCCTCGCACCGAGGATGGTCGACGAATTGCTGGTAATCGTGCGCCGCATTCGCGACGAGGGCGTTACGGTGTTGCTGGTGGAGCAGAATGTCGCCAAGGCGCTTGCGATTGCCGAGGACGCCTACGTGATCGAGCGGGGGCGCGTCGTGCTGCAGGGCGCGGCAGAAGATGTACTTCAATCCGAGCATTTGCGCTCGGCCTATCTCGGCGCGCACGCCGTGCCGCACATGCCGGCAGGGAAGCACCGGCCCGCTGGGCCGGTTCAAGGAAAGGAGCGCCGGCCCGCTGGGCCAGCGCTGGAGCAGCAGGAGCAGAGCGAGAAATCGAACAGACCGGAAAGGGAGGAAGTCGTCATGTCCACGCAAGTATCGACCCAGCAGCAATCCGCGCTCGCCATTGCCTCGGAGAGCGTCTGGAGCGGAAAGATGTATTCCGGAGAATGGCGCGTCGCCCTTGGCGGCACGCGCGAGGTGATCGAGCCGGCGACCGGCGAGGTGCTGACCAGCATCGGACTGGGCAACGAGGAGGACATCCGCAATGCCGCCCGGGCCGCGGCCGAAGCGCAGCTCGAGTGGGCGGCACTGCCCGCGGATCAGCGCGCCGCGGTGATGCGGCGCGCGGCGCAGTATCTCGAGGCGCACGCCGACGACATGCGCCCCTGGATCATCCGAGAGACCGGCTGCATTCCAGGCAAGGCGGATGTCGAAATCCACTTCGCCGCGGGGGTGCTGAACGAGGCGGCTTCGCTTGCCACGCATCCCGGCGGCATCACTCTTCCCAGCACCGGCAAGCGCATGAGCTTCGCGCGCCGCGTGCCGCATGGAGTGGTCGGCGTGATCTCGCCGTTCAACTTCCCGCTCATCTTGTCGATACGCGCGGTGGCGCCTGCGCTCGCGCTGGGCAACACGGTGGTGCTCAAACCCGATCCGCAAACCGCGGTGACGGGCGGTTTTCTGATCGCGCAGATCTTTCAGGCGGCGGGACTGCCGGCGAACTGCCTGCACGTGGTCCCGGGCGGACCGGCGGCGGGCGAGGCGCTGATCACCGATCCGAATGTGACGATGATTTCGTTCACCGGCTCGACTGCCGCGGGCCGGCGCGTAGGCGAACTCGCCGGCAAGCATCTGAAGAAGGTGACGCTGGAACTGGGTGGCAAGAACTCGACCATCGTGCTCGATGACGCAGATCTGGATGTCGCCGCCTCGAGCGTCGCCTGGAGCGCCTTCCTGCACCAGGGGCAGATTTGCATGACCACCGGCAAGGTGCTCGCGCACCGCAAGATCGCGCGCGACCTCGCCGAGCGCCTGGTGGACAAGGCGAATCGCCTGCCGGTGGGCAACCCGAGCGAGCAGCAGGTCGCGCTCGGCCCGGTGATCAATCAGCGCCAGCTCAACCGTATCGATGGAATCGTGAAAGACGCGGTGTCGCGCGGCGCTGTATTGCGCGCCGGCGGCAGCTACGAGAGACTCTTCTACCGGCCGACGGTGCTGGAGAATGTTGTGCCCGGCATGCGCGTCTACGACGAAGAGGTGTTCGGCCCGGTGGTCACGGTGACCCCCTTCGACGACGATGATCAGGGTATCTTGCTCGCCAACAGCACCGAGTACGGGCTGACGGCCGGCGTGCTTACCCAGTCACTTGAGCGTGCGATGTACTTCGCCAACCGGTTGAAGACCGGTATCGTGCACATCAACGACCAGAGTGTCGGTGACGAGCCCTGGGTGCCCTTCGGCGGGCGCGGCGCTTCAGGAAACGGCGGGCGCCATGGCGGTGTCGCCAACCTGGAGGAGTTCACCCAGTGGCAGTGGGTGACGATCCAGGATCGTGCCACACCCTATCCGTTCTGATCGAGCACGCGGGAGTCCGGCACCGACCGGAAGGACGACACCGTCGATGCCGCTCTGGAAACGCTTCTGGCTGCTGTTCTCGGCGATCTGGGTCGCGATTGCCGGCTTGAACGTGGTGACGATCCTCGTGCTGGGGGACAACCCGCCTGCCAAGGCGCTGACGCCAGTGCTGTTCATGGTTGCGGTGCCGGCGCTGGGCTATGTCCTCGCCTGGATCTTCTTCGGGCGCGGCCGAAGCGAAGGGGGCGGGCGGCACTAGACTAGGGCGCCCGCCGCAGCGCACGCTCACGTACTGGGGGCGATCTTCCCCAGCAACGCGTCCAATTCGGCAAGAAACTTCAGGACGCTCAACGGTTTGGTGAGGTAAGTCGAGAATCCAGCCTCGAGTCCGCTCTGAATATCGCGCGGCATGGCGTTGGCGCTCAGCGCGATGAGCGGGATGTGGCGTGTCTCGGGAGAACTCTTCATCCGGCGGCACAGCTCCAGGCCGCTGATCCCCGGCAGGTTGATGTCGACCACGAGCAGGTCCGGGCGATGCGCCTGGGCAAGTTCGATGCCCAGCAGGCCGTTATGCGCAGTGATCAGCTTCACCTGCGGGCGGCGCTTGATGATGTTCTCCATGAGCAGCACATTGGACGGATTGTCCTCGACGTACAGCATGACGCGCTTGCCGCGCTCGGGTGTGCCCTCGGGAGTCGAATTCCCCAGGTCGTCGTGTTCTTCTTGCGACACTGCCGCTCCCTGATCATCCACTACCCGCCGATTGTGCCATAGGGCGACCCCGGATGATGCGCCGAGCAGAGGTGGTTCGGCCTGTTTTCCCACTCGACAAGGCGGTTGCCCAGGCAGCAGAATTCCAGAATCGAAATGTTTACGATTTCGGCCTGGTAAAGGAATACAACGGAATGCTGCTTCTGTTGCGTCTCATACGGAAGATCTTGGGCTGGGTGGATTTCACCATCTTCACGGCGGTGATGTATCCGCTTGCCTGGCTGCCCTGGCCGGGTCGTCATCCGGTGGCCTACCTGTTCCGTCCCTGGTGCCGGGCGTTCGTCCGCGCGCTCGATATCGATCTGAGACTGCACCAGAAGAACCGCCGGCGTTTGCCATCCCGATACATTCTGATCGCCAACCACCCTGGTGCTTTCGAGGACATCGGCATCCCGGCATTGTTCGATGTGCATTCGCTCGCCAAGCTCCAGGTGCGGGACTGGTATATCGTCGGGCGAATCAGCAAGGCGGCCGGCACGCTGTACGTCGATCGCGACGACCCGGCCTCGCGTCAGCAGGCGATCCAGACGATGGTCGATGCGGTGAACGCAGGGCGCAATATCGCGATCTATCCGGAGGGCGGCTGCAAGGGACGCCGCCTGTACGACAGGTTCAAATCGGGTGCCTTCGAGGTCGCGCTGCGAACGGGAGTTCCGATCCTGCCCCTGTTCCTGCACTACGAGGCCCAGGACGATTTCGAGTGGCAGGACCCGTATCTGCTGCCGCACAAGATCTGGCACATGATGCGCACGGTGAACAACCGGGCGAACTTCTACGTCTTCGATCCCCTCGAGCCGAAGGACTATGCCGACAAGCACGCCATGAGGGATGCGGCTTACGCGCTCTACGTGCGCTGGAACGCGCAATACCTGGAGTGAGCAGCGTTCCGGCGCGCCGCGCTATCGGGCAAGGCTCGCAACGAACTGCTCCAATTTCCTCGCGTCGGCGTCGAACCGCCGGATGCCCGCGGCGAGTTTCTCGACCGCCATCGCGTCCTCGTTGTGCATCCAGCGGTAGGATTGCTCGTCCAGAGACAGGCGCTCCAGAACCGCCTGCTGGGCTTCCTCGGGCGAGAGCTTGCGCACCACCTCGCCGTGCGCCTTCGCAAGCGACTCGAGCAGGTCGGGGGCGATGGTGAGGAGATCGCATCCGGCGAGCGCGAGAATCTGTCCGGGCTTGCGAAAGCTCGCTCCCATCACCTGCGTCGCGTAGCCGAATTTCTTGTAGTAGCGGTAGATACGCGTTACCGCGGCGACACCGGGATCGTCGGCAAGCGGGATATCCTCGACCCTGCGCGTCTGGCGGTACCAGTCGTAGATGCGTCCGACAAAGGGGGAAATGAGCGCGGCACCGGCCTCGGCGCAGGCGACTCCCTGCGCGAAGGAAAAGAGCAGCGTCATGTTGCAGCGAATTCCCTCGCGCTCGAGTTGCCGCGCCGCGGAAATTCCTTCCCAGGTGCTCGCGATCTTGATCAGCACACGATCGCGCGCGATGTCCGCCTGTTCGTACAGGTCGATCAGCCGGCGCGCCTTGGTGATGGTCGCTTCACGGTCGAACGACAGTCGCGCATCCACCTCGGTCGAGACGCGCCCCGAGACATGCCTGAGTATTTCCCTGCCGAAATTGACAAACAGGCGCTCCAGGATCGATGCCTCGTCGCCCTGGGCGCGCGCCACGGCGTCTTCTACGAGGGGGCGGTAGCGGGGGTTCTGCGCCGCGGCGAGCAGCAGCGAGGGATTGGTGGTCGCGTCGCGCGGTTTCCAGCGCGCGATCGCGTCGATATCACCCGTATCGGCGACCACGATCGAGTGTTTACGCAGGGATTCCAGCTGGTTCATTGGGAGCGGCGGACGGGGTTTCAGTGTGACATTTCAGGCACTCGCCAGGCACAGTTTAAGGGCAATTCTCTTTGAGGGACAACGCCGATGGGGATTTTCAAAATCTTTCATCCTGTTTTGAGTGCTACGCGGTCTCGGTCGAGCGTGCCGGGGTAAACTTCGCGTTTATTGAGGTTTGGGTTCGAAGTGGGTGTCAAGTTTGATGTGGGCGCTAGTTGCGTTGGCCAGGGGGACGAGGTGCAAGCTACCGATATCCGGAATCCGGATTACTTTCACAAGGTTGTCGATTGTCAATGGGCCTGTCCGGCCCATACCCCGGTACCCGAGTACATCCGGCTGATCGCGGCAGGACGCTATTCCGACGCGTACCTGGTCAACTGGACCTCGAACGTATTTCCCGGAATTTTGGGCCGAACCTGCGATCGCCCCTGCGAACCGGCGTGCCGGCGC
>JAOUFA010000291.1 GCA_029858545.1 Betaproteobacteria bacterium | reverse complement strand
CGGCGATACCGTTTGCCTGCGCGGCAACGTACCGACCTCGCTGCTCATCGCCGGAACCCCCGACGAGGTGGATCAGTACTGCAAGGCGCTCATCACCCGGGTCGGCCGGGGCGGCGGCTTCATCCTCGACGGCGCGGCGAGCATTCCCGACGAAGCCAAACCGGAGAACGTGATGGCGATGGCGCGATCGGTGCGCAAGTACGCGCCCTGAATCTTCGCCGCGCGCGACCCATGTGCCCTCAGGCCGGTCTGCGCGCAGCACCGGCGCTGCGCAGAAGAAGTCTCAGTCCTGCGGCGCCGCGATCCACTCGAACGTGGCGCGCAGGTAATCGCCGCCGCGCCGCACGACATGCAGGCCGCGCAGGTAACGGAGCGATTTGCCGACCGTTGCTTCGTAGACCCGACCTTCTTTCCAGTCATCCGGCGGCAGCAGAAGATTCGGTTTCTGCGAACCTTCCGAGCCGTCCGAGAGAATGATGGCGTGCACCTGGCTGAATGCAAACTGCCGCGCCGAGGCCTCCGTAAAGACTCCCGCTTCGCCGCGCGCCACCAGCGCTCGCAACGACACCGCCAGCGGCTTGCGGCTCAGAATGGCGATATCGGCGTGCTGGCAGCGGCCGGGTTCGGCATGCATACGGAGAATCACGCCGACCCAGTACTCGCTGCTGCCGTGCGGCGAGACGCCCACCACCTCGCCGCATTGCACCCAGTCATTGGCCGCTTGCGGGAGGTCCGCACCGAGTTCGATGCCGCCGGCATCGTGCAGCGTCCACGTCTCCGGGGCCTGCGTTTCTCCGTCGTCGTCCTGCGCGATCGCCAAGCCGGTGACGGCGGGCCGCACCCGGGAGAGGTGCTGCCAGAGGTGCGAATAGCGATGAATGATCCGAAGTTCCCCCGTAGTTCGCGAATGGGGGGGCGGCGAATAGGGACACTTTGCGCGCCAGAAGGTCAGCAGATGCTGCACCGCCGCGATCTGCGTATGCGGTGCAAGGTCCTTCCCATAGGTCTTGATGTCCGCAATCTTGGCCGCCGCGAATCGTCTGAAGACCTGCTCCAGCGCGTCGAATCCCAATCCGGGTCCGAAGTACCGGACTTCCGCGTTGGGGGCAGGTTCCCGGCCGGCCGCGCGGCGCGGCGGGAGCTTGCTTTGCGGCTCGAAGCAAAACGGGCCATCGGTCGCGCCGCGCGGGCGCAGCGTGAAGTCCCCGCCGTGTTGTTCGAGGATCCTGTCGGTGACCTCGATTTGTTCCGGCGCCATCATCTCCGGCGCACTCATCGGGAGCATCAGGAACCGCAGTAGTTCCTGCGTGACCCCCGTCACCGTCGCGGAACGCAGCGAGACGGTCATCGTCGCGCAACCCAGCTTCTCGGCGGCGGCGTGCAGCGAGTACGCCGCCTGCCACAGTTTTGGCGGAACATCGAGATAATGGACGAGGCAGATTTTCGCGAGTACGCGGCAGGATCGAATGCAGCGCGCCGCCGCCGCCGCGAGCACGGGCAACGAGCCGTCCGCGTCCGCCGAACCGATCAGGGCTCTCGCCGATGCATACAGCGCGACCGTCAGACCGGACTGGTAGTCGGACAGAGACTTCCAGTTCGACTCGCGCTCGCCCTGACCGTGCGCGGCCCCCGCCAGGTATTGCGCCAGCAGCGTCGCTTCATGCGCGGCGCCCGCTTCGTCGATCAGCGCCAGGATCTCGCTTCTCGACCGGTTGTCGGCTCCCGCCGCGTCCTTGAGCGACTCCAGCCAGCCGCTCAGTTCGCCTAGTGCGGCGAGCGCATCGGCGCCCCGAAGTTCGGCAAGCTGCGCCTTGGCCGATGCCGGATCGTCAATCGCGAGATCCTGACTCTCGGTGCGCCGCTTGATCCATTCCAGCATAAGCGCCCTCCCGTCCGCATGCGTCTGCGCACCGGAAATCGTCCCGGTGCGGCACCACCTAGGAACGCAGCAAATTGCGATTCCATTGTAGGCGCATGGCCATGGCAATGCCATTCGGACGGGAGTTGAATCGTAAGCCCACCGTGCGATTTGTCACCGATGAACCAATCCGGGGCGTCTTCGCATGCGCACTTTGCAGATCGTCGGCGGATCGGCTCGCGCATCGCGCGCCGGGTCCCCGCGACCGCCTGCGAATCGATCGACGTTACCAGCGCAGCAGGCGCGGTCCGAGCAAGGCGCCGATCGCGGTCGGGATCAGCATCCCGCCCAGGTACCAGACGCCGACGAAGGGCGCCTGCATTTCGGGACAGTGCAGGGTGTACACCAGAGCGCCGACCGCTCCCGAAAGAAATCCCGCCGCCGCGCCCGCAAGCCGCAAGCGCGTCGGCGCGAGCCCCCGTACTGCCCACAGCAATGCGGCGAATACCGGCGCCGACAGCAATGCAACCAGGAACGGACACGAAGCCCAGGTTTCGCCGAAAAACATCTGCACGCGCTGTGCCGGATCGGCATTCAGCAACTCGCCGGTGGCGAGCAGCCACATCGCCAGCACCGGTGCGGCCAGCGCGCCCGGCACCCAGGTCAGCCGCACACCGGGACGCGACAGACGCAGCACCGCGAGCAGGCTTGCCGCGCCGAGGCTCGCGACGAACGCGACCTTGACCCAGAACATCGGCAGCAGGACTGCGCTCGCCAGATCATGGCGCACCTCGAGCAGGTCGGCCATCAGCAGCGCGGCGCCAATCGCTCCGAGGCCGAGGGCCATCGTGCAGCGGCGCAGCGCCGCGCCCGGCGCGACCGCGTCGACACCGGTCGACAGCAGCGAGACCAGCTCATCGGTTTTCATGCGTTGCCCCTGATCAAGGCGGCGAGCGCCTTCAGTCCGCGGTGCACGCCCACTTTCACCGCCGATTCAGACATTCCCGTGAGACGCGCAGCCTCCGCCACCGACAATCCCTCCAGCTTCATATGGACGATCGGCAGGCGCTGCCGGTCGGGCAGTTGCGCGAGCAGCTTGCCGAGATCACGGCGCGCCTCGGCCGCCTCGGTATCGGACGGGGACGCGAGGTCGAAGTCGTCGTCGAGCGGATCGGTGAGCACGTCACGCGTCGCGCGCCGGCGCAGCAGATCGACCAGTTTGTATTTCGCGATCGCCTGCACCCAGGCCGTCAGCGGCTGGCCGGCATCGTAGGTATGGCGTTGGTTGTGTACCGCGAGCAGCGTTTCCTGCACCAGATCCTCCACCTCATCGGGCAAACGGGTGAGACGTCTCCTCAGGAAGGCGCGCAGGTGCGCGCTCAGGTCCTGCAGAAAAGCATGGTAGGCCGGTGCATCGCCCGCGAGCCCGCGAACCAGCAGTTGTCTGAGCCGCTCTTCGTTCGGGTTCATCCGACCCGTTTCTTGTATTCGTTGCCTGCGGCCATTTGGTTACAGTCCACTGTCAGCGGGGTCGCTATGCGGGCCCCCTACACCGGAGCGATGCGCGTCAGCCCGATCATACCGCCCGAGCGTGTAACCGTACGCCCGCTTTCTCCGAACTAGATGGTACGGCGCGCCGCACCTGTGGGCGTCATCTTCCGGAGAACGTGATGGATCGTCGTCGATTGCTGAAATGGCTGTTCGGATTGCCTGCACTGACCATCACCGGCGCCGGTTTGGCGCAGTCGAGGGATCGTGTCGGTCCGGCGCTGCGCAAGTCGAAGGCCGCCTGGGCCGCCCTGCTGCCGCGAGAAGCCTATCTCGTGTTGTTCGAAGAGGCTACCGAACGCGCCGGCACGAGCGCCATGAACCGGGAAAGGCGCGACGGGACCTACGTCTGCGCGGCCTGCGGTCTTGCGCTGTTCGACAGCCGCTGCAAGTACGACAGCGGTACCGGCTGGCCGAGCTTCTGGCAGTCGCTGCCCGCGGCGCTCGGCAGCAAGACCGATTTCAAGCTGCTCTCTCCACGCACCGAGTACCACTGCGCGCGTTGCGGCGGACATCAGGGACATCTCTTCGATGACGGCCCGCAACCGACCGGCAAGCGCTATTGCAACAACGGCGTGGCGCTGCATTTCGTGCCGCGTGCCGACAGGCTGCCGGAGTTGCGCACATGAAGGCCGCCCCGCGATGGGCCGGGTGCGCGGCAATCCTGGCCCTCGTGCCCGGCAGCATCGGCACGGCACCCGGTGCGCAGCCGGCAAGGCCCGAGGTTCGCGCGGTGGCCGCCGCGACGGCGGTATTTGCCGGAGGCTGCTTCTGGTGCATGGAAGCCGATTTCGAAAAACTACCGGGAGTGATCGGGGCGCAATCCGGATACACCGGCGGCCGGACGGCGAACCCCGGCTACCATCAGGTCAGCGCGGGCGGCACCGGACACACCGAGGCGGTGCGTGTGAGCTACGACCCGGCAAAGATCAGCTACTGGCAACTGGTCGAATATTTCTGGCGCCATATCGATCCGACGGTGAAGGATCGGCAGTTCTGCGACGTCGGCACGCAGTATCGCAGTGCGATCTACTGGCGGAACGAGACTGAACGCCGGATCATCGAGGCCAGCCGCGACGCCTTGCTGCGGAGCGGCAAGCTGCCGCAGGTGGCTACCGAAATCGCCGCTGCCTCGACGTTCTACCCCGCCGAGGATTATCACCAGGACTATTACCGGAAGAATCCGATCCGCTACGCCTACTACCGCCATCGCTGCGGCCGCGACGCCCGGGTGGCGGAGGTCTGGGGCGACCGGTAGGCCGGTTGCGCGGAGCGGGCCGCGCAACTCGGTCACGAATCGCTCCGGCGCATGTAACCGATCGCCGCTTTCCAACGAACTACAGACCATACCATGCGCGTTGCCTCGTCGCCGAGGCGCGTTCCCGGTTCGCATCCCAAATGAAAGTGAAAGTCCTGCCCATGAATTCGCGTCGACTCGCCGTCTGCAGTTTATTTGCCGCGTCTGCGGCGCTTCCGCCCGCCACCGCCCTCGCGGCCTGTGACGCGCGTAGCGGTTCGCACACCGCCGCGCTGGTCGAGCTCTATACCTCGGAAGGCTGCTCCAGTTGTCCGCCCGCCGACCGGCAACTCAGT
>JAOUFA010000016.1 GCA_029858545.1 Betaproteobacteria bacterium | reverse complement strand
GCCGCCGCGCTGACCCTTGCCCGCAAGGGTCTCAAGGTGCGCCTGTTCGAGCAGGGCGCCGAGTTCAAGGAAGTCGGCGCCGGTATCCAGCTTGGGCCGAACGTATTTCGCATGTTCGAGGTGCTCGGCCTCACCCAGGCGATCGCGCGCTACGCGGTGCATCCCGAGAAGATCACCATGATGGATGCGATGACCGGCGAATGCGTGCTGCAGATGCCGGTCGGCGGCCCAGAGTTCAAGAAGCGCTTCGAAGGCTACCCCTACGGCGTGATTCACCGCGGCGACCTGCACCGGGTGTTGCTGGAGGCCTGCCAGGCGGAGAAGAATATCGCCCTGTCGGTCCTCAAGACCGGGCGGCGCTACGAGGACCTGGGCGACCGGGTCGCGCTGCACATGGCCGACGGCGAGCGGATCGAAGGCTGCGCGCTGGTCGGCGCCGACGGGTTGTGGTCGAAGATGCGCGCGCAACTGCATGGCGAGGAAAAGCCGCGCGTCTCGGGGCATATCGCCTACCGCGCGGTGCTGCCGCGCGCCGACGTGCCCGACGACCTGTGGCAGAACAACGTCGTACTGTGGGCGGGTCCGAAGACCCACCTTGTTCACTATCCCCTGCGCCGCGGTGAGCTGTACAACCTGGTTGCGGTGTTCCACAGCGACCGGTACGAGGAGGGCTGGGATGTGTTCGGCGACCCCGAGGAACTGAAGCAGAAATTCCATGCCGAACGGCCCGAGGTCACGCGGCTGCTAGCCAAGATCAATACCTGGAAGATGTGGGTGTTGTGCGACCGCGAGCCGGTGCGCACCTGGTCGAAGGGCCGCGTCACGCTGCTCGGCGACGCGGCGCACCCGACGCTCCAATACATGGCGCAGGGCGCCAATATGGCGATCGAGGACGCGGTGGTGCTCGCCGCGTACGTCGAGATATCAGACGGCGATTTCGAGCGCGCCTTCCAGTGGTACCAGGACGCAAGATACCTGCGGACCGCGCGCGTGCAGATCACCTCGCGCTACTACGGCGACGTCTATCATGCCGCCGGAGTGGTACGCGAACTGCGGAATCAGATTGTCGGCTCCAAGCCCGGCGCCGCGCCGAGCTTCGAGGGGATGGCGTGGCTGTACGAGGGAATCCGGGTGCCGACCGAGGCGCCGCGCTGAGGCCGGCGGCGCGGCGTTCGGCTCGCGCTAGGCCCGCCCGAGGCGTTCGATGATCCGATCGATCGCCACCGCGTCGGTCGCGAACAGGTTTTCTGCGCCGATCTTGCGGTCGAGTCCCGTGCTCGACATCACCGATAGTACCTGGCGCTTGAGTCCGCTGAACGTGGCAGGCGGGAATTTCGGGACTTCCCGCGGTCGAGCGTAAACTGTGCGGCCTTTGTGCCGGACCGGGACTGGATGACCGATGTTTCGCTCGAAGTACCTCGACTACGCCGAACTCTGCGCGCAACTGTCCTCCTGGGCCGGGCAGCACCCGGACCTCGTGCGCCTGATTTCGATCGGCAAGAGCGCCGAAGGCCGCGATATTCCGTTGCTCGCCGTCGGCCGCGATCCGGACCAGCCGCGCCCGGCGGTGTGGATCGACGGCAACATGCATGCTGCGGAGGTCTGCGGCACGAGCGTGGCGCTCGCGATCGTCGCGGACATCCTCGCCATCCACCAAGGCAGGAACGAGGCCGGCGCGAAACCGCTCCCGGCGCATATGGCGGAGACGATCCGGGAGACGCTGTTTTACGTGGTCCCGCGCATCTCCCCGGATGGCGCCGAGGCGGTACTGAAGACCGGCCGCTACGTCCGGTCGAGTCCCGTGAACGATCGCGCATACCGCAATCACGCGTACTGGGAGGCAGCCGATATCGATGGCGACGGATCGATGGGCTATATGCGTCGAGCCTGTCCGGACGGAGAACTGGTCGAACTCAGGGACGAGGGCGGTGTGCCCCTCGTGCCAGCGGTGATGGTGGCACGCATACCCGAGGACCCGGGCCCCTACTACAAGCTCTACCCGGAGGGGCGCATCGCCAATTTCGACGGCCGGCGCATTCCCGATCCCTGGTTCCTGTCCGACAACCTGTACGACTTCAACCGCAATTTTCCCTATCAATGGGCACCCGAGGCGGATCAGGCGGGCGCGGGCCATTTCCCGGGAAGCGCGCCCGAGACGCGTGCGGTGATGGAGTTCGTGACCGCCCACCCGAATATCTTCACGTGGCTGAACCTGCACACTTTCGGCGGCGTTCTCATCCGCCCGCTCGGCGATCAGCCCGATCACAAGATGAATCAGTCGGACCTCGCAATCTTCCGACAGGTGGAAGCGTGGACCCGTGACTTCACGGGCTATCCGACGGTTAGCGGTTATCACGAGTTTCTCTACGAGCCGGAGAAACCGCTGCGCGGCGATATGATTGACTACGCCTACCACCAGCGCGGCTGTCTCGCGTATGTAGTCGAACTCTGGGATCTTTTTCACCAGCTTGGCATCGAGCGTAAGAAGCCCTTCGTCGATCACTACGCGCATCTGGAACGCCAGGACTTCGTTGCGCTCGCACGATGGGATCGCGAAGCGAATCACGGTCGCATCTTCAAGCCGTGGCGCAAGGTGATGCATCCGCAACTGGGGGAGGTCGAGGTCGGCGGACTCGATACGCTTGTTGGAATCGTCAATCCTCCCTACGAGAAACTCGCCGGGGTGTGCGACGCGCAAAGCGCGGCGTTCCTGCGTGTGGCAAGTCTCGTACCGCGGGTGGGCGTGGAGGTGGTGAAGAAGGAACGACTCGGCGCGGATCACACGCGGATCGAGCTTCGCGTGGCCAATAGCGGTTACCTGGCGACCCACGGCCTCGCCTCGGCGAAGAAACTGGCCCACGCCGAGCCGCTTCGCCTCACCGCGGAGGGCAACGGTCCGCGCCTCGTTGCGCCGGCGGAATCGATCATCGAAATCGGCCACCTCGACGGCTGGGGCACCGGGCGCTACGGCGGCATCGGCATCTTCGCGCCGTGGACGCGCGGTAACGGGCATGAAAGATTGGTATCACTGGTCGCGCAAGGGCGGGGCACGCTCACCCTGCGGGTGGGCAGCTGTCGCGTGGGATTCCGGACGATCAAAGTGGAAGTCGGCTGAGTCCCGGCAAGGCGGCACGGGAAAGCGAGGTTTGTGTGCGTCTTCAATATCGTCTCGTCAACGTATTCACGCGCCATGGCGAGCCCCTCTCAGGCAATCCCCTATGCGTGTTCGAGGATGGCAACGGGCTCGACGCCGCGCAGATGCAGGCGCTCGCCCGGCAGTTCAATCTTTCCGAGACGACCTTCGTCCTGCCGTGCGCACAGGCCGATGCGCGGGTGCGCATCTTCACGCCGACCTACGAAATGCCCTTCGCGGGCCACCCGACCCTGGGAACGGCGCATGTGGTGCGATCCCTCGTCAACTGCGGCGATCGCGTGACGCTTGAATTGCCGATCGGCCCGATCCCGCTCGTCGCGCAGGGCGATCAATGGGAACTGCGTGCCAATGCGGGGACGACGCGGGCGCCGCGGGCGTCGCACGCGGAGATCGCGGCCGCATTGGGGCTCGACCAGAGCGATCTCGCCGGCGCGGCGCTGTGGGTCGATTCCGGCAGCGAGCAGTTGATCGTGCCGCTGGCCGACGAAGCGACGGTGCGCCGGGTGCGGATTTCGATCGACGCGCTGAGGCACGTGACCCAGGATGGTCCGCGCGCGCAGGTCTACGTCTTCTCGGGCAGCGGCGGCGATACGCTGTGCTCGCGGTTCTTCTTCAGCCAGGGGGAGTCGGTCGTCGAGGATCCCGCCACCGGCAGCGCCACCGCCAATCTGGGCGGCTGGTTCCTGGCGAATGGCGTGCGGCTGCCGACAACCCGGTTCATCTCCCAGGGCGAGATGGCCGGGCGGCCGTCGCGGCTGCGGCTGCGCATCGATGCGCGTCGCGACGTATTCGTCGCGGGCGAGGTGATCGAGTTGGGTCGCGGGTACGTCGAGTGGTCGCCGCCCTAACCCAGGACATTCCTAGAAGCGCATCGAAAACACCAACCCGAGGCCGTTACTCTTCGCGCTTGCCTGCGGGGTCACGCCGCGCGTCTTGTAGGTCAGGCGGGTGTATCGCAAACCAAGCTGGTGCTGCTCCGAGATGCTGTAATCCCCCTGCGCGATTACTCCCAGTGCGTTGTCGAATTTGGTGAAGATATTACCGGCTGCGCCGCTGCCCTTGAGTTCCGGACCGAGGTGATAGGTCAGTCCGCCGCCCACTCGCGCGCCGGGGATGCGGTGGAAGAACAGCGCGTCGATCGGCGTACGCGACCAGACGAGTTCTCCGTTGGAAGCCTTGATCGAATCAACTTTGACCGTCAACGAGATCTCAGCCTCGAGGTCGCGTTGGTCATTGAGGATCGACGCGCCGCCGCCGATGAAGAAGCCGTCATTGGCGCGGATGTCCTGTACCTGACCATTGCTGAAGGTCGCGGTCGCCAGCTTGTCGCCCCCAAAATCGGCGCCGACTTTGAACATCGGCCTGATCTCGTCGGCTTGCACCGGAATCGCCGCCAGCGCGGCACAGAGCACCGGCGCCCGGGAGAAAAAGCGCATTGCGCGCGACATGTGTGCCATACATGACCCTCCTGTTGGTCGAATTCGAACTGGACTCGACGAGACGCTCTGCCATCGCCCGCAAACGGAACGTTTCGACCGCGCGATATTACGCCAGGCGGCCGCACTACAGCTCGTCGTAATACGCGGCCATGCGTCGGCGCATGGCCGCGTCGGTCAGCGTGCCGCGGCCGGCGGCGAGATTGTCGGCCATATGCGCGGGCTTGCCGGTAGCGGGGATGGCGCAGGTGATCGCCGGGTGGCCGACGAGCCACTTGAGGAAGAACTGCGCCCAGCTCGCGATGCCGAGCTCGGCGACCCAGGGGGGGAGAGGCTTGCCGCGTACGCGACGGAACATCGCACCCTGCGAGAACGGCCGGTTGGCGATCACCGCGATGCCCTTGTCGAGCGCGAGCGGCAGCAACCGGTCCTCCGCTTCGCGCTCGGCGAGCGAGTAGTTGATCTGCAGGAAGTCGTAATTTCCCGCCCTGAGCACGCGCTCGACTTCGGCATAGGCGTACGAGCTGTAATGTGTGACGCCGAGGTAGCGCACTCGCCCCTGCGCCTTCCAGCCGGCGAGAGTGCGGGTGTGCGTCGCGACGTCGGCAAGGTTGTGTACCTGCATCAGGTCCATGCGCGCGACGCGCAGCAGGCGAAACGATTCCTCCATCTGACGCACGCCCTCGGCGGCACCGTTCGTCCACACTTTGGTGGCGACGAAGAGCCTGTCGCGCAGGCCGGCTTCCGCGATCAGGTCGCCCGCCACCGCCTCGCTCGAACCGTACATCGGGGAGCTGTCGATCATCCCGCCGCCGGCAGCGGCGAAGATCCGCAGCACCTCGCGTAGCGGCGCGCGCGCCGCCGTATCCGCGCCGACGCCGAAGCTCTGCCAGGTGCCCAGACCGATCACCGGCAGCGTCTCGCCGCTTGCCGCGATCGGTCGCGTGAGGCGCGGCGCGGCGCTGGCCGGACTGTGCGTCATCGCGAGCAATGCCGGCGCCGCGGCGAACAGGCGCAGAACCCGGCGGCGTGAACCGGAGATCTCATCCATGCGCTCATCTTAACTCTTGTTCCCGCCCCGGCGTGGCGCAACGAAACGTCGGCGCCGGGCTGCGCTGCCGGCCGGTTGCGCAACCCGTGCAAGGCGCCGCGTCGAGCGGAACTATGAGGCAGCGAGGGTGTTTGGGGCATGGCCGCTGGTTGGGTTCCTGCTATATTAGCCCGGCCTGCCGAACCCTGAACGGAGAACCGCAATGAGTACATCGTGGATAGTATTGGGCGTCATCGTGGTGGCGGCGGTCTTCGCAGTCACCGTATACAACCGCCTCGTGGCATTGCGCAACCGTTACAAGAACGGGTACTCGCAGATCGACGTGCAGTTGAAGCGCCGCTACGACCTGATCCCGAATCTGGTCGAGGCGGCGAAGGGCTATCTGGCTCACGAGCGCCAGACGCTCGAAGCGGTGACCGCAGCGCGCGGCGCGGCCGTCACGGCGTCAAACCGTGCCGCAGCGGCGCCCGGTGATCCGTCGGCGATGCAGGGGCTCGCGCAGGCGGAGGGAGCGCTCGGCGGCGCACTCGGCCGGCTGATGGCGGTGTTCGAGTCCTATCCGGATCTGAAGGCCAACCAGAATATCCTCCAGGTGCAGGAGGAATTGACCAGTACCGAGAACAAGATCTCTTTCGCGCGCCAGGCCTACAACGACGCGGTGATGGAGTACAACACGCGTCGCGAATCCTTCCCGGACAGCATCCTCGCCGGCATGTTCGCCTTCAAGGAGGCCGAGTTGCTGCAGGCGACCGAGTCCGTCGAGGAGCGCAAGGTGCCCAAGGTCTCGTTCAGCTAGACGACATTCGACCATCGCGGCGGCCGTGATGGCGGCCAGCTTCTTCGAGAATCAGGCGGCGGCGCAACGCAGGACGCATGTCCTGGTGCTGCTCTATCTGCTTGCGGTGATCGCGGTGGTGTTCGCGGTCGATCTGCTGCTCGGTGCGGCCTACCTGGCATCGCGTTTCGACGTGTTTGCCGAGGCATCGCGCGCAGCGCGCCAGGCGGGAGGCTGGCTGAGGCTGATGCCGCAGGGCCTGCTTGCAGGCGGTGCGCTCGCCAGCGGGGGCGTGATCGTCCTCGTGAGCCTGTGGAACATCGTCAAGCTCGGCGGCAGCGGCGAGAAGATCGCCCGCATGGTGGGCGCCCGGCCGGTGGCCGTCGACAGCGCCGATCCGCTCGAGCGGCGTCTGCTCAACGTGGTCGAGGAAATGGCGATCGCTTCGGGGGTGCGCGTGCCCGGGGTCTATATCATGGATGACGAAGCGGGTATCAATGCCTTCGCTGCCGGCTCGGATGTTTCGAACTCGGTAGTCGCGGTGACGCGTGGCACGCTCGATACGCTCACGCGCGACGAACTGCAGGGTGTGATCGGCCACGAGTTCAGCCATATCTTGAACGGCGACATGCGCCTCAACATTCGCATGATGGGCGTGCTCGCCGGAATCGTGTTCCTGAGCGCGATCGGTGGGTTCATCATGCGCGCCGCCGGACGCGGCCGCGGCGGAAGGAATGGCGGTGCGCTGGGGTTCTTCGTCTTCGGCCTGCTGCTGTTCGTCATCGGCTATATCGGCTTGTTCTTTGCGCGACTGATCAAGGCCGCGGTGTCGCGCCAGCGCGAGTTCCTCGCCGATTCCGCGAGCGTCCAGTTCACGCGCAATCCGGATGGTCTGGCCGGTGCGCTCGACCAAATTCGGGCGAGCGCGGTCCCCGCGCGGCTCGCGAATCGCTACGCCGAGGACATGGCGCATATGTATTTCAGCCAGGCGATCAATGTCTGGATCGGCGGCCTGTTCGCGACCCATCCGCCGATCGAGGCGCGCATCGCGCAGGTGCGTCCCGGGTTCGTGCCGACGCGCTATCGGGCCGAGCGCAATCGGGCCGATCAAGGCGGGGCCGCGCAAAGACCCGATCGACGCGCGACCGCCGCGGGCGTGCTCGCGACAGCGGCTGCGAGTTTGCCGGCCGATGACGGCCGTCGCGACGGCGATCGCGGCGCGACTTGGACACGCAACGCGGTAGACAGCGCGGCGCTCGTTGGCCGGACCGACGCCGGACAGATCGATTACGCCGCGCGCCTGCTCGCCGCATTACCCGCGGGACTGCGTGAGCGCCTGCGGGCGGCAGAGGGAGCGCGCGCAGTGCTGGTGGCATTGCTGCTCGCGCCGAAGGAAGAGGTGATGAACGCGCAGAGAGCGGCGCTGCAGAGCGCCGGCCTGGAGGCGCTCGGCGAGGCGGCGCGCGAACTGGCGCCTGCATTGCGTCGTCTCGGGGCGGGTTTTCATCTGACGCTGGTTGATCTGGCCTTGCCTGCGCTGAAGACCGCGGGCGAGCAGACAAGGCGCGAACTCGTCGCAGGCCTCGAGGCGGTCGTTCTTGCCGACCGGCGCGTATCGCTGCACGAGTTCGTCGTGCTCACGCTGGTGCGCGCGCAACTCGCGCCCATCGCCGCGCGGCGCGCGCCAAATCATGCTTCGATCGGCGCGGTGCGCAGCGAGTCGGTGCTGCTCCTTTCCCTGCTGGCGCGCGCCGGCGCGAACGCGGGTTCGGCGTCCGAGGCGGACAAGGCGGCGCGCCAGGCCTTCCTCGCCGGCGCCCGGGAAATGGGCCTCGAAGACGGCGCACCGCTTGCCGCGACGGTGCTGACGCTCGAGGCCGCCGGCGGCGCTTTCGACACGCTGCGCGAGCTCGCCCCGCTTGCCAAGGCGCGACTGGTGAAGGGCCTGTTCGCCGCAGCGACGCATGACGGCACGATTCGCGTGGTCGAGGCCGAATTGCTGCGCCTCGCGGGCGCGGTGCTCGATTGTCCGCTGCCGCCGCTGCTTGCCGATATCGATCCGGCGAACCTGTCGGAGTGAGGGTGGCTCGCCTCAGCGCCGATTTTTTCGAGTTGCAGGACGAGGCGCGGCGCGGCACGACCCGCCTCGTCCTGCTCTACCTTGCGGCGGTGCTTGGCGTGGCGGGGTCGCTGGGCCTGGTGGTCGCCGCGGCGTATGCGCTGTTCGTTCTTTATTGGGGCGGCCCTCTTCCCGAGGGCCTGGTTCTCGACTACACGCACCTGACGCGCAGTTACTTCCAGGTGCTGACCGCCGCTGTTCCGCCCAGGCTCTATTATTCGACCAGCGCAGTTGCGCTCGCCGTGATGGTCGCGGCGTCGCTGTGGCGCATCTGGCAGTTGCGCGAGGGCGGCGAGTCGGTCGCGGAGTTGATGGGCGCTCGCCGCATCGAGCGTCAACACGCGAGCGCGATGGAGGCACGGCTGCTCAATGTGACCGAGGAGATGGCGATTGCCGCAGGAATCGCCGTGCCGGTGCTGTTCGTGCTCGACGGTGAGTCCGCGATCAACGCGCTCGCCGCGGGCTACGCGCCGGACGAAGCGGTGATCATCGTCACGCAGGGCGCGCTGAACAAGCTTACGCGCGATGAGCTGCAGGGAGTCATCGCGCACGAGTTCAGCCATATTCTCAACGGCGACATCCGGCTCAACCTGCGCCTGATCGGGCTGCTGTACGGCATTGCCGCGATCGGACAGACCGCCCACCAGCTGATGCGTACCGATGTCTCGGCGGTACCGCTCACGCGCGCCGAGCGAATCGGCGCGATCGAGGGATTTGTTGCCGGGGGATTGCTGTCGCTGATCGGTTATTTCGGATTGTTCGCCGCGCGGCTGATCAAGGCGGCGATTTCGCGCGAACGCGAGTACCTTGCCGACGCGGCAAGCGTGCAGTTCACTCGCAATCCGGATGGCATCGCCGGCGCACTCGACAGCACGCGATCGTTGCACCTCGGCACTTTCGTCCGGAATGCGCATGCCGAGGAAACCAGTCACATGTTCTTCGGTCAGGCCGTGGGCGACGGTCTCGGACCGTCCTTCGCGACCCATCCGCCGCTCGACGATCGGATTCGCCGCGTACATCCGCGTTTCAGTCGCGACGAATATCGCGCGACGCGCGAGGGGCTGCGCGTGCGCCGTGAAGTGGCGGTGCTCGACGGTCAGGGCAATGTGGTCAAGACGATCATCGGCAGCGCGCCCGAGGCCGGCACCGCGGCGGGTCTTTTGGCGAGCGTCGGTCAGCCGAGGCGTGCGCACCTCGACGCCGCGGCCCGGTTGATCGCCTCGCTGCCCGCGTCGACCCGCGAGCGGTTGAAAACCCCCGCGGGGGCCTCGCAAGTGGTGTTCGCGCTCGCGCTGGACGAGGGCGAGGCGGCGCGCCGCGCCGAGCTGGCGGTGCTGAGCGCGCGGCGCGGCGCGGCCTTCGCCCTCGAGACCCAGGCATGTTCGGTCGAGATCGGCTGGCTCGCGCGCTCGCGCGCGCTGCCGCTCGCTGAACTCGCCTTGCCGGTCCTGAAGGAATTGCGGCGCGCCGCTCGGGATGCCCTCATCGCCGATCTTGGCGCGGTGGTCGAGGCCGACGGGCGCGTCAGTCTCGCCGAGTTCGTGCTCTTTACCTATATGCGGCAGCGGCTTCGTCCGGGAGCCGGCAGGCCGATCGGGACCCGGATCGCGCGCATCGAAGACGTGGCGGCGGATCTGCGCGTCGTGCTTTCGCTCATCGCGCATTGCTCGAGCGCCGATCCGGCATTCGCCTTCGCCCGGGCGGCCGACGCGCTCGGGTTCGACCCCGGAGGCGTGCTTGCGAAGACCGAGCTCTCCGGACCGAGCGTTGGCCGTGCGCTCGAGCGCCTGCGTGTGCTCGCGCCGCTCGCCAAGCCGCGCGTACTGAAAGCCTGCTTCGACGTCACCCTGGCCGACGGAAGACTGAACATCGCCGAGGCTGAACTGGTGCGCATCGTGGCGGCGTCGATGGAATGCCCGCTGCCGGCATACTTCGCCGCGCAGGACCCGACGCAAATCGCCCGTTGAGGCGAGCCGGTGCCGTACCGGATAACCTGCTAGGCACTCCGGTGTCAGCCGCAAAAAAAGGGCGCCGAAGCGCCCCTGGGTACTGCCTTGCGGAGATGAACTTAGAAGTTGTGCTTGAGTTGCAGGGTCAGCACGCTGCTGCTGGAACCCGCCGCGAGACCCGTCGCCGCCGTGTCGCCGATTTTGTAGTTCGTCCCGGCGCTGCCGTTCTTCACGCTGCCATAGCCGAGCGCCAACAACGTCCGCTTGGACAACTGGTTCGCATAGCCGAGTTGATACTCCGTACCGCCGGTATTGGCGCCTGCGCCCGTGCTGACCTTCTTGTCGCCCGCAACGGTGTAGCCCGCCCACAGCGAGTGGGGGCCGGGCAGGTTATAGGTGCCTGCGAGGTTCCACGAGCGACGTTCCGTATCGCTGGCCGCCCTGTGCTGTTTGTCGGTCACATAGGTAAAGCCGACCTTGACCGGGCCAAAGGTATAGGCTGCGCCCAACGATGTGGAGGTGTCCTTGTCGCCGGCAACGCCACCTGCCGCGTTGTCTGACTCGCTGGTCAATGCAACGGCCAATATCAGCGGGCCCTGGGCGTACACCGCGTTGGCGCCGTTTCTGCGGCCGGTATTCCCTGGCGTCGTGGTGTCGCTCGCGGCGTTGGTCGTGGTGGTCTGGAGACCGATCGAAATCCCGCCAAAGTCGG
Organism: Betaproteobacteria bacterium; assembly: GCA_029858545.1. GTDB lineage: Bacteria > Pseudomonadota > Gammaproteobacteria > Burkholderiales > SG8-39 > JAOUFA01. The sequence continues at coordinate 9,654 of JAOUFA010000016.1, read as the reverse complement.
GCAGACTGTAGTTGATGGAGTTGCTGTTGCGGTTCGACTCGCGCAGCAGGAGATGGGTCACGCCCAGCCAGCCCGTGTCGGCGGTAATCCGCGTCTTGCCAACCGCGATTTTCTGCGGAGAATCCCAGGTGCCGATCGAGACTGCGCCGAAAGCGCCCTTCAGGCCAACCGCACTATTGCGCGCGCACAGCGTCGCGGGTGTCGCGGGGCCGGCAAGAAAACGAACGTCGGATTCGCACTGGTAGAACGCCGCCATGCCGCCGTCCAGCTTTTCTTCCCCTTTGAAGCCAAGGTAAGACGCGCCGGAATTCATGCCATCCCAGTTGTTGAACGACGTGCCGGCTGCCGCACGGTCCGGCATGGTCACCTTGCCGTATTCCGCATTGAACGAGCCGTAGATTGCGGTATCTGCCAATACCATTGCCGGTGCGGCCAGTGCGCCGGCGACCACCACTGCCATCAGTTTCTGCTTCATCATGTAGATCTCCTTGTGTCGTTGAAGGTGCGCCGCCGAACAATCCATGCGTGAATTGAAATGGCGATCGCGACAACACCCGCAAAGCCAGTGTAGGACTGGAATAATTCGTAGATTCATATATATACGTGATATTGATCACGCACCAATCACAACTTAACCTATTCGTTTCGGGGGCGGCGTCTTGCCCGTACCGAGCGCGAGCCCATCGCTCGCGTCGCCGTCGTTTGCCGCCGATGATGAATGAGAATGAGATTGGGAAATGTGTTGCGGGAAGCCATCCCATTGACGGTTCGCCGGCGAAGCCGAGCGGGCGCCATCGCGTCGGGACCCTGCGCAAAGCGGTGGATTGTCGCGCGCAAGAGAGCGGCTCGCGATCCGTGCCCGTCATCTTCCGCATCGCTCGCCATCCATTGACGCACGGCGTCTGGCCGCAATCTCTGGCGAATTGCCAAGAACCGAGAAAGGATTTTCGGGCAACAAAAAAGCCGGCCTCGGCCAGCTTCTTTGCTTACGCTGCGAGAGGCGGTTTCACGCCGTCTCGCTTCCGGCCGCCTTACAGCGGCTTGATATTGATCGCGGCCGGGCCTTTCTCGCCCTGCGTCGCGTCGTAGGAGACCTTTTGTCCCTCTTTCAGAGATTTGAAGCCTGTGGCCTGGATGCCACTGTGGTGGGCGAACAGATCCTTGCCGCCGTCATCCGGCGTAATGAACCCGAAGCCCTTCGCATCGTTGAACCACTTTACGGTACCTGTAGCCATATCGTTCCATTTCCTAAGAATTATTGCTTATGCGCGAGGCTGTCCGAGCCTGCTTCGGGCACGATGATCAAGAGAGGGAATCGACTGCCACTAGCTGCCGCTTTGGGCGGTAAAGGGGACGGGCATTCACATGCTTGAGATCCTGCGGACGCGCATGGTAGCACGGTATTTCGTGCCCGTCTGCCGCGTGCAAGGGGCGTTGTTCGCCCCTCGCCCGACGACCCTCACACGACGCTGTGGGGCGTCTTCGGGGCAGCCGGGTGCGCCTCATGGGGATGCGCGGGGAAGAAGAGCGAGCCAGCGAGCATTCCGACCCCGGCCAACAGTACGCCGGCAAGCTGCGCCGGGAACGACTCTCCAAGCGGAGTCAGGATGAAGATCAGCCAGGTCATGACACCGAACACGATCGAGGCAATCGCGCCCTGGCGCGTGGCACGCGGCCAGAACAGCCCGGCGACCAGGGGGACGAATGCGCCGACCAGCGTCACCTGGTAGGCGCTCGAAACCATTTCGTAGATCGGCTTGCCGCGCATGGTGATCGCGTAGGCGAGCACGCCGCAGGTGAAGATGAACAGCGTCACCCGGAAGGCGAACAACTGCTGTTTGTCGGAGAGCCTGGTGCGCAGATGCTTGTAGATATTTTCGACGAAGCTCGTCGACGGTGCGAGCAGCGTCGCCGAGGCGCAGGACTTGATTGCCGAGAGCAGCGCACCGAAGAACACCACCTGCGCGACAAACGGCATTTGCGTCATGATCAGGGTCGGCAGGATCTTCTGCGGATCGCTGGCAAGCAGTTCCTTGGTCTGCTCGGGCATCACCAGCACCGCGCAGGCGACGATGAACATCGGCACGAAGGCGAAGACGAGATAGGACAGACCGCCGATCACCGCGCCGTGCGAGGCGGTGCGCGCGTCCTTTGCCGACATCACGCGCTGAAACACGTCCTGCTGCGGAATCGAGCCGAGCATCATGGTAATCGCCGCCGCGAAGAAGAATACCGAGTCCTTGAAATTGGGTTCGGGAAGAAAGCGGAACCAGTGGTTGCTCTCGGCAAGCGCCAGCACCTTGTCGGCGCCGCCCGCCATGCCGCCCGCCATGAATGCGATGGCACTCAGTCCGAGGATCAATACGATCATCTGGATGAAATCGGTCCAGGCTACCGCAAGCATGCCGCCAAAGATCACGTAGATAAGGACCGAAACCGTGCCGATCACCATCCCGGTCTCGATGCTGATCGCGCCGTGGCTCACAATATTGAACACCAGGCCGAGGGCCGTCACCTGCGCGGCGACCCAACCCAGATACGAAAGGATGATCGCGCACGAGCAGAAGATCTCGACCGTCTTGCCGAAGCGCTTGCGGTAGAAGTCGCCGATGGTAAGCAGATTCATGCGGTACAGGCGCGCCGCGAAGAAGAGACCGACGAACACCAGGCACATTGACGAGCCGAAGGGGTCCTCGACCACGCTGTTGAGTCCGCCGGAAACGAATTTGGCACTGATACCGAGCACCGTTTCCGCGCCGAACCAGGTCGCAAAGGTGGTGGTGATGATCATCGCGAGCGGGAGGCTTCGCCCCGCGATCGCGAAGTCGGCCGAGGTCTTGACGCGTGTCGCGGCCCACAGGCCGATTCCCAGGGTGCCGAGGAGGTACAGGACGACGAGGGCAAGGAGCATGGCGGTGGTCGCGGGGCCGGCTTGGATGGTCAGCGGAATATACCAAAGGTCCGGATTGCGGTAAGCCGGGGCAATCCCTAGCGTGCCCCCGGGCCGCGGGTACGAGGGCGGTCGAGAAGTTCGAGCGCGCGTGCGCGCGCACGGACGAGGCCTTGTGCCGCGGCACGCGCGAGCGCCGCCCCGTCGCCGTCCTCGGCCCAGCGCCGGTATGCCGAGGCGAGCGCCGGATCGAGTTCACGCCGCATCCCGGTAAGGTTCGCGAAATGAAAGTGGATCGACGCCGGGTTGCCGCGCTCGACGAGAGCGGGCAGCGTCGAGGCACAGTCCGCAGCCAGATCGCGCAGCGCGCGCGCTTCGATCTCAATGCGCGTGCCGGCAACATCCCCCAGCATCGCCGCCCAGGCGTCGCCAAGCTCGGCGCCGACGACCGCCTCGCCCAGTTCATGCAAGATGATCGATTCCGTTTCGACGCGCGTCATCGCCTCGAGCGCGGCCTCGGGATCGGTAGTGAACGGATAGCAGGCGAGCGCCCGGCCCAGCGCCTCGTTCTTGCGGCTCCAGCGCCATTCCTCGAATCGCTCCCAGAGCCAGCGACGCAGGGTTTCGGTGCGCACGTAGACCGTGTCGCCAAGCAGCATTCCAGGATGCGCCTCGACATCGCGCGCGAATTCACGGCCCGACACCCTGATCTGGCGCCGACCGCGCGTCTCGGCGCACGCGAGCTCGCCGAGGAAGAACTGCGGCCGTCCGCGCCGGCCGTAGCCGGCCGAATAGACGAGACCCTGCTCGCCGAGCACTGCATTGATATGCGTGTTGTCGAACGGATCGGTCGTGCCCGATGGCAGCGGCAGGTTCCCGTAGGTCGCGGCCTCGATTGTTTCCCAGTGTCTTTCTCGCTTCTCCAGCCAGCCGCCGACTTCGGCGCGCCCCACGTCGCGCCCCGGGGGCAGCTCGCGCTCCCAGCAGTAGAAGTCGCGCATGCGCAGAAGGTAAATGCACATCGTCAACTCGCCCGCATGACGTGCGTCGGCGATGTCGCAATTCCTCTGTACCGCGGCGATGAGTGCGGGGAGATCGAGCGTTCCGGTCATGGTCGCGACGTTCACCATGCCGCGACCAGCACGGGGAGGGGGTTCGCGCCGGGCGCGGCCCTCCGCGGAAGACGCCTGGCGAAATAACCGCCGATGAGATCGATCCGATCGGGTGGAATCGGTACCCCGAAATTCATCATTTCTCCCGCGACGAGGTGCACCGGCATGGCGCGCAACCAATTCTATCCGCACGCGGCGATCGCGGGGAGGCGCCGTTTCATCGCGACCGCAAGTGGCGCCAAGGGTGCCGCCGCGCATGAACCGATCGCCCGTTCTTCGTTCCCTCGGCGCTAACGCAGCGCGAAGACCTCGGCGAGCAATTCGTAGGAGCGGCTGCGCGAGGCGTAATCTCCAGTGATGGTGAGCAGCATCACCTCGTCGGTGCCGTAGCGGCGCGCAAGTTCCTCGATTTCACGCCGGCACTTCTCCGGCCCGCCGATCACGGCGCGCTCGCGCTGGCTCATGACATACTTCCTTTCTTCCGCGCTGTAGCTGTGGCGTTGCGCTTCCTCGAACGTCGGCACCGGATGATCGATGTTGCGCGCCATGTGCAGCCGGCGCAGGTCGATCGAGGCAGCCAGACGCTCGGCCTCGGCGTCGCTCTCCGCGCAGATTGCGAAGCCGCACACGATCGCCTGCGGTTGCGTCTCGCGTGGCGTCGGCTCCGCGGTCTGCGGCGTGCGCGACCGAAATTCGGCGCGGTACGATCGCGTCACATCGTCGCCTCCCTGCGCGTTGATGAAGTGCGCGAAGGCGAAGCGAAGTCCGAGTTGCGCGGCGAGCGCACCGCTGTAGTTGGACGAGCCGAGCAACCAGACTTCGGGCCTGCCCTCGACCTCGGGTTGTGCGCGCACGCGCTTGAACGGATGCGCGCTGGGCAGGGTTCCGTCGAAGTGGCCGACGATTTCCCAGACCTGCTCGGGAAAGCGGTCGCTGTCCGGGAATCGCCCGCCGCCGACCGCCTGCGCAGTGCGCGCATCGCCTCCCGGCGCCCGGCCGATGCCCAGATCGATGCGTCCCGGGTAGAGCGCTTCGAGCATTCGAAAGACCTCGGCGACCTTGAGCGCGCTGTAGTAGGGCAGCAGCACTCCGCCGCTGCCGATGCGGATACGCGAGGTCTCCGCGCCCAGGCGTGCAAGCAATACTTCCGGGCAGGGGTCGGCGAGCGCGGCGATCGCATGGTGTTCGGCAAGCCAGTAGCGCGTATAGCCGAGTTCCTCGGCACTCCGCGCAAGGGCGAGGGTTTCGTGCAGCGCGCGCCGGGCATCGAGACCGCTGATGATCGGGGACTGGTCGAGAATCGAAAGTCGCATGATGGTTGTGTTGGCGTTCGGGCGTACACCCAAGAATGTCTATCATTACGGGGAATAACTTGCGGCGCTTCCTGTTTGCCGGGCAGTCAGGCAACGATTCCCTCTGGCCCGCCTCGCTTCCCCCAGCAGGTGGGCCATCTTTTTGCCTATCGCGGCCTACACGGCAATCGGTGCCTTGATCGCGGGGTGTGGATCATAACCTTCGATGACGAAATCCTCGTACCGGAAACCGAAGAGGTCTGACACCCGGGGATTGAGTTTCATGCGCGGAAAATCCCGCGGGGTGCGCGCAAGTTGCTCGCGTGCCTGTTCGAGATGGTTGGTGTACAGATGGGCGTCTCCGAGGGTATGCACGAATTCACCCGCTGCGAGTCCGGTTACCTGCGCGATCATCAGCGTGAGCAGCGCATAGGAGGCGATGTTGAACGGCACGCCGAGGAACAGATCGGCGCTGCGCTGATACAACTGGCAGGAGAGCCGTCCGTCGGCGACGTAGAACTGGAACAGCGCGTGGCAGGGAGGCAGTGCCATGCGGTCGACATCAGCCGGATTCCAGGCGGTGACGATGTGCCGCCGCGAATCGGGCTTCGTGCGGACCGACTCGACCAGCTTCGCGAGCTGATCGATTTCTCCGCCGCCTGGTGCCGGCCAATGGCGCCACTGGTGTCCGTATACCGGCCCCAGTTCGCCCGACGGATCGGCCCATTCGTCCCAGATCGTCACGCCGCGCTCCTGCAGCCACTTTACGTTGGTGTCGCCGCGCAGGAACCACAAGAGTTCGTAGATGATCGACTTGAGGTGCAGTTTCTTGGTGGTGAGCAGAGGGAAGCCCTGTGCCAGATCGAAGCGCATCTGCCAGCCGAACACCGACAGCGTGCCGGTGCCGGTGCGGTCGGACTTGCGCGCGCCGCGCTCGAGCACATGGGCGAGAAGATCGAGGTACTGCCGTTCTCCGGGATTCACGATGTCCTTCATATCGCGACGCGCGCGAACAGTTCGCGCGCGCTCTGAAATCGTTCACCCGGTTTCTTGGCGAGCAACCGGTCGAGCACCGGCTGGTAGCCCGCCAGCCGCTGCGGCAGCCTGGGCGGTGCATTGTGCACGTGCATCGCGACGATTTCCACCGCTCCCGGTGCGTCGAACAGGGGGTGCCCGGTGAGCATTTCGTAGAAGATCACGCCGAGGCTATACAGGTCGGAGCGATGGTCGACGGGTTCTCCCAGGCATTGCTCGGGACTCGCATAGAGCGGCGTGCCGACCATCTGGCCGACGATGGTGAGCCGGGATTCGTCGATCGCGGCATGCGCCAGACCGAAATCGACCAGCGCGAGGCGGCCGTTGGCGCGAAACATGATGTTCTGCGGCTTCAGGTCCCGGTGCACGATGCCGCGCGCGTGGATCGCGTCGAGTGCGCGCGCGATCTGCGAGACGATGCGCAGCGCCGCGAGCGAGGTGAGGCCCTCGTGCATGCGGGCGGCGAGGGTGCCGCCGGGAAAATATTCCATCGCGATGAACGGGTAGTCGCCGGCGAAGCCCTGGTCATGGATGCGTGCGACGTGTTCATCCTGCATCCCGGCGATCAGTTTGTACTCGCGCACGAAGCGCTTGAGAAAGATCTGGTCGGCGCGCACCGCGGGGTCGAGCACCTTCAGGATCAGCTGCAGGCCGTCGTGTTCGCGCTCGGCCAGAAACACCTGCGCCATGCCGCCCTGCCCAATCTGACGCAGCGCGCGGTAGCCCGGGACGGCGACGGTCTGGCTACGCAGGGGCTTGCCCACCGAACGGATGTCGATCGGGGTGGTACGCTGCAAGGCGGGGTCGACGCCGCTTGCCTCGGCGCGCCTCGCCTCGTGCTCCTTGACTGCTTCGTCCACCGAACGAACCAGCTGCTCGGGAGTCAGGTCGCGTTGCGGCAGGTAGTCGGATGCGCCAGTCTTGATCGCCTGTGCCGCGAGCCGGTCGTTGCCATGCGGGGCGACCAGGATCACCGGGGGCGAGAGCGAGTCAAGGCGCAGCTTGGCGGTCCACGCGAGGCCCTCCTCGGGGTCCGCGGGAAGTTCGAGCAGGATCACATCGTGCCGCCCGCGCAGCAGGCCGCGCCCCGGCAGATCGCGTTCGCCGAACTGCCAGTGCTCGAAACGCGCATCCGGCCAGCGCGTGCGCAGCATGCGCAGCAGTGTCTCGTGGACCTCGTGAGTCGCGGCGACGATCAGGAATCGCATGGTCTCGGGACTGTCCTTGCGTGAGCGAACGCGCCCGGCGCTCAGCGCTTGGGACGCAACGCGCTCTTGGGCCGGAAGGCGCGCGCAACGGCATCGTGGGTCTCGATGTAGGGGCCGCCGATCAGGTCGATGCAATAGGGAATCGCGCCGAACAGACCATGCACGAGGGATCTTCCTTGTTCGTCCTTCAGCCCTTCGAGCGTTTCACGGATTGATTTGGGCTGCCCTGGGAGATTGACGATCAGGCAGCCGCGGCCGGTCTCGTCTCCTCGTCGAAAGCGGATCACCGCCACCTGGCGCGAGAGAATCGCAGTCGGTACGAATTCGAGACTGATGCGGCGCATCTGCTCGCCGAAGCCGGGCATTACCTTGTCTGCCACCGCGAGCGTGGCCTCCGGCGTCACATCGCGCAGCGCCGGGCCGGTGCCGCCGGTGGTGAGAACGAGATGGCAGCCGTGGTTGTCAACCAATTCCCGGAGGGTTGCCTCGATCACCGGCTGCTCGTCCGGAATCAGGCGCGTTTCGTCGCGCCAGGCGGGCGCGGCAATCGCACGCGCGAGCCAGTCCTTGAGCGACGGAATGCCTTCGTCGCGATATACGCCCTGCGAGGCGCGATCGCTGATCGAAACCAGCCCGATGAGCAGTTCATCCGTCATGGCGAGAATGCACGGTCGTTGCGCGCGGTGCTAGGTTTCATCTTTCCAGTCCTGCGACGCGGCGTCGTCGGGCAGTTCCGCGGTGGCCGCCTCGCGCAGCGCTCGAAACAATTCGCGGAACGCGCGCGGCGGGCGCCCTTCGTTGTGCTCCTTGCGGGCGTTGCGGACGAGAGTACGCAAGGCCTGGGCGTCGGCGCGCGGGAATTCGGATACGAATTCGGTGAGTGCGCCGTCGTCCTCGACGAGACGCGTACGCCACTGCTCCAGCCGGCGCTGCTGCGCGGTGGCCTCGGCCGAATGTCCTCGAATCGTGGCGAGCCGAGCACGGATCGGTTCCGCATCCACTTCGCGCATCAGGCGCCCGATGTACTGGATCTGGCGGCGTCGTGCCTCGTGGCGCGTCATGCTGCGCGCCTCGCGCAGGGCGAGGGCGAGCTTTTCGGGCAGCGCAAGGTTGGCGAGCTGTGCCGGAGGAAGTTCGAGCAGCGCGGCGCCCAGGGACTGCAGTTCGTGCATCGCCTGCTTCCTGCGCGTCTTGCTGAGCGGGTCCGGCGGGCTGTCCTCGTTGGCGGAGATTTGGTCGGGGCTTGGGTTCACGCTGTTATGATAGCGCGCCATGCCACCTCATGACCGCCCCAAGGATCGCAACGGCGCGCGCTTTGCGAGTTCGCAGGACCAATTGCGCGAAATCTCGGCAGCCGTTCTCGCTCACGCGGCGCGCCAGGGCGCGAGTGCCTGCGAGTGCGATGTTTCCGAAGGCTATGGCCTGTCGGTCACCGTGCGCAAGGGCGAAGTCGACACGATCGAACATAACCGGGACAAGTCGCTCGGTGTGACGGTGTACCTGGGCGATCGGCCCAGAGCGCGGCGGGGTCATGCGAGCAGCGCGGACTTCTCCACTGATGCAGTGCATCAGGCGGTCGAGGCGGCGCTTGCGATCGCGCGCCATACCGCCGAGGACGATTGTGCCGGGCCGCCCGACGCGGATTCGCTCGCCCGGGATCTTCCCGATCTGGATGTCTTTCATCCCTGGAATATCGACGCCGAAGAGGCGATCGCCGTCGCGCGCCGCTGCGAGGCGGCGGCCTTCGCGGTTTCGCGCAAGATCCGCAATTCCGAGGGCGCATCGCTCTCTGCGCAGCATTCGCAGTGGGTGCTCGCGAACAGCCTTGGGATGATGGCAGGCATGCGCAGCACGCGCCACTCGCTGTGGTGCTCGGTGATCGCGGAGGAAAAGGGGTTGATGCAGCGCGACGACTGGTACAGTGCCGCGCGTGCCGCGGGCGACATGGCGGGTGCCGAGCCGCTCGGCCGCTATGCCGGGCAGCGCGCGCTGGCGCGCCTGGGCGCGCGCAAGATTTCGACCCGCCAGGCGCCGGTGCTGTTCGAGGCGCCCGCGGCGGCGCAGCTGATCGGCTCCTTCGTCTCGGCGGTGAGCGGCGGCAGTCTGTATCGCAAGGC
>JAOUFA010000290.1 GCA_029858545.1 Betaproteobacteria bacterium | reverse complement strand
GTCGTGGTTCGCGTATTTCCGTGGCGCGCGGCGCAGCGAGCACCTGGAACGCTGGTTGCGCTGGTACGCGCTCGGTGCCTTGGCGACCGGTGTCCTCTGGGGCATCGCGGGCGCCGAGTTCTTTCCGCTCCAGACCGATGAGCGCAAGGTGTTCCTCGCGTTTCTTCTCGCGGGCATGCTTGCAAGCGGCATTCCGGTGTTTTCCGCCTTCTGGTGGGTGTATGCGGCCTACGGCGTTGGCATCGTACTGCCGTTCACCTACGTCCTCGCAATCCACGGTACCCGTTTGCATGCCGAACTGGCGTTGCTGGTGCCGTTCTTCTTCGCCGTAAACGTGGCCGTCGCACTGCGCCTTTCGCGTGTCTTCTCGGACGGCTTCAGGCTGCGCCATGCCCACGAGCGCCTCGCCCAAGATCATGCCGATTTAAACAACCAGATTCAGGAGCAAATCGATGAATTGCTCCAGGCACAGCGCGAGATCGAAGCCTCGGGACGCAAACTCGCCCTGTTCGCCGAACGCGCGCCGATCGCGGTATTCGACATCGACGGGATGCGCACGATACTCGACATGAATCCCGCCGCTGAGAACACCTTCGGCTATTCGGCAACGGAATTGAGCGGCCGCAACCTGCAGCGCATGCTGTTCCCCCCCGAGGAACCTCTCAATCGCGACGAGTGGTGGAGCGATTTCATGAATAGCCGCCAGCCCGCGTCGGGAGTCCGGGCAAGTTGCATGCGCCGGGACGGCATCGAAATCATGTGCGAATTTTCCCTTACGCCGCTGGTGAACGACGAGGGCGATCTCATTTCCGTGATCGTCCAGGGCCGCGACATCACGCAGCAACTTGAAGTCGAGCGCGTGAAGAAGGAATTCACCTCCACGCTCTCGCATGAACTCCGCACACCGCTCACCTCGATCATCGGCTCGCTGCAACTGATCAATTCCGGCATGATGGGCGATCTCGAACAGGAGGTCGCCGAACTGACGCAAGTCGCCGAGCGCAACGGGCAGCGGCTGTTGGACCTCATCAACGACCTCCTCGACATTGAGAAGATCGAGTCGGGCAAGCTTACCCTGAGCATGGAGCCGATATCGATCGACGCCCTGGTACGCGACGCACTGGTCCTCAATCGCGGTTTCGCCGACCGCTACAAAGTCCGTGTCGCAGTGCGCGGCGATGTTCCCGTGGTGACTGTGAACGGGGACTACAAGCGCCTGCTGCAAATCATGACCAACCTCATTTCCAACGCCGCCAAATTTTCACCGGAGGGCGAATTGATCGACGTCGAGGTCAAGATCTACGGTGATACCGTGAAAGTCACGGTCGAGGATCGCGGCCCCGGAATTCCCGCCGAATTCCGGCCGCGGATATTCAGTCGCTTTGCACAGGCCGATTCGACATACACTCGTCAGAAGGGGGGCACCGGACTCGGTCTCGCCATCTGCAAGCGTCTTATCGAGCATATGAACGGCCAGATCGGCTTCCTGGATCGCGAGGGCGGTGGTAGCATTTTCTACTTTGATCTTCCGATTGCTGCGGTAGACGCGGCAACCCCCATTCACTGACCGAAGACCCACATGCCATCGCAACCCCTGACCCGCATTTGCTACGTCGAAGATGACGAGGATATCCAGCGAATCGTGCGCCTGTCTCTCGAACGCATTGGAAAGATGTCCGTCGAAATCATCGGCGATCCTCGCCTGGCGATCGACGGCATCGTCGCATTCAAGCCCGACCTGGTGATGCTTGACTGGATGATGCCGGGCATGGACGGCCCGACGTTGTTCCGCAAGATGCGCGAGGACGCACGCACCAGCAGCCTTCCGGTGATCTTCATGACTGCCAAGGCGTCGTCCGTGGAAATGGACGAATTGCGCGCACTCGGCGCGGCGGGCGCGATCTCCAAACCATTTTCGCCCAAGGATCTGCCCGATCAGTTGCGCGCCATCTGGGAGAAGCTTCCCTAGGACAGTACGTCCTTGATCCCCACCCCCGATCGACCGTACTCCAGCGTGCGCCGTATCCGGTAGACCTCGGTCTCGCTCATTTTCGGTCCGCGCGAAAGATCGAGCATGATCTGCGGCCGCAGCGGCTGCCCGGCAGCGTCGCGCACCACCATGACCCTGGGCTGCAGGCGTTTGGTCTGGTTCTGCGAAATGACGATCCCGACCTCGCCGCTATTGAGCTCGACGACGCTACCCACCGGAAAGGCGCCAATGCAGCGAATGAACTCCTCCACCAGATCGGGGTGAAAGGTCTTCGCGCGCCACTTGTGCAGCATGCCCAGCGCATTGGAAGGTGACATCGGCGACGCGTACGAACGCTCGGTTGTCATCGCGCCATAGGTATCCACGATACCCGCGCAACCGCCGATCGTGCCGATATCATCGCCCCGCAATCCCTTTGGATAGCCGCTACCGTCGTAGCGTTCGTGATGAAGCGCCGCCAGTCGCGCGACTTCCGGCGACAGACCGTGCGTGGTGGTCAGAATTTCCACACCCTGCAACACGTGATTGCGAACCAGAGTGATCTCTTCGGGGGAGAGCGGGCCCTTCTTCTCCACCGCGCTGCGCGGCACTTGCACCATCGCAATATCCTGCAACAACCCCACCGTCCCCGCGAGTTCGATGTCCGCCTGTTCCATTCCCAGAAAGCGCGCAAACATGATCATGTAGATCGATGCGTTCATCGAGCGCGTCAGAAGATATCCGCCGCGCTCCTTGAGCGCGGAAAAGAGCACCGCCGCGTCCGGATTCCTGATTACGCTCTCGGTCATCTTGTTGACCGCGCCCTTCAGGGCTCCCACATCCACCGTACCGCGATTGATGATCGCCTTGGTCACGTCTTCGACGACTTTCTCGGCGTTCTGATATACCTCTTTTGCCTGAGGCAGTTCGGCTTCGACCGAGACCGAAGTGACGTATTCCACCTTGCGAATCCCGTGTAGCACCGGTGGCATCGGCTCTGCTTTGGCCGCCGCGGGCGGCTGCGACGGCGGTGCCGTCAGCCGGTTGTCCTGCAACTGGCTGCGCTCTGCGTCGACCATTACAAAACTGCAGTACTTGCGCAGGGCATCGATCTGATCCTTTTCCTCGATCAGGAAGCCCTGAAACAGGAAGGGCGTATCGGTCCAGGGGCGGTCGAGATCGGACACGTACATGCCGAGCGCCAGTTCATCGACTAATACCTTTTTCTTCATCGTGCTTTCCCTCGTTCCAGCGCCTTGATCGAAAACACAGCCACCGGCTCCGACTTCCCACGCAATGCGATATTACCCAGCGATTCGACCCTTGCGGCTGAAATCGATTCGCTCACCGAGCCGAAGTACCTCCCGCACACCAGCACCTCGTTCATTCCCGCCATTTGCATCAGACGCGCGGCGGTGTTCACCGGGTCGCCGATCACCGTATAGCTCATGTAGTGCTTTGAACCCACATTTCCGACGATTGATTCTCCCATGCAAATGCCGATACCCACTCCGGTCGGAACACCGTGACGCTCCTGCCAGCGCGACGAAAACGGCACGATTCGAGACACCGCCTCCTCCGCCACGCGCAGCGCGCGCGCCGGAGCGTCCTCCTGCGCGAACGGTACGTTGAAACCGATCAGCATGCTATCGCCCGCCATGTTGAAGATCGTGCCTTCTTGCTGATACGCGGCCTCGGTCAATATCGCAAAGTACTCGTTGAGCATCTCGACCACTGCGCCGACCTCGGTATGCTCGGTGAGCCTTGTAAATCCCCGCAAGTCCGCGAACAGGGCCACCACATTCGTGCGCTCCGCGGAGTGTTCGAATAAATCCCCACGCGTGTCGACGATCCGCTCGGCCAGTCGCGGTGAAATGTAGCGCGAGAAGGTCCTGCGGATTTCCTCCTTGCTCTGAATCTCCTCGGCAAGGCGGCGCTCCTCCAGTTCGCGTCGCGTATTATGCAATCGACACAACGCACTCACTCGTGCGATCAGTTCCTCCCGATTAACGGGCTTGGAGAGAAAATCATCCGCCCCGGCCTTGATTCCCCGCACCCGGCTTTCCTGATCGTCGAGCGCAGTCACCAGAATCACCGGGATCAGAGCGGTCTTCTCGCTCGACTTGACGTATTCGCAGATCTCGAAGCCGCTGCGTCCGGGCATCATCACGTCGAGAAGCATCAGATGCGGGGGAGATTCGCCGATTCGCTCGAGCGCCGCATCGCCATCTTTCACCGCCTCCACCTGAAACCCATGAAGCCCCAGCAGGCGCACGAGATATTTTCTCATGTCCTCATCATCATCGGCGACGAGGATACTGCTCCCGCGTGCCAGCGCGCCTGAATTGCCAGACGCGCCCACCTCACTCATAGGTGATGGTGAGCTTTTCGATGTAATCGACATACTCGGCGACGCAGGTTTCTGCCGCTCCACCGTCGGAATTTCGCGCCGCCTCCTCGAGGCGCATTCCCAGTTCGGTCACCAGCAAGAATCCATAGGACCTCCCGCTGCCCTTCATGCGGTGGCCGATCTGTCGCATCTGCTCGAAATCGGACGCTCCGATTGCCTCCCTGAGCGCATCGATTTCCTTCTTCCGGTTCGACATGAACATCGGAACAAGATCAGCCAGATCCTTCGGCACCTTTACTGCGTAGCGATTTTCCGTCATGAAACTATCCTGGATTCACTTGTTCGTTCGTTATCGCGGCCCCTGTCGGCCCTCCCTGCTGAAATTTTCTGGCAAGGAATCCGATCACTTCATCGGCGTTGCGAAACCGTCCCTCGCGATCCTTTTCGAGAAGTTTATCCAGCAAGGGCTGGTACTTGCTCAATGCGGCCGGCAGCGGCGGCGGCGCGGTGTTGACATGATGCAGTGCGACCTCGATCGCGGTATCTCCGTCGAACAACCGCCGCCCCACCATCATCTGGTACAGGAGCACTCCCGCGCTGTAGATGTCGGTACGCAAATCCAACGCACGCCCTTGCACCTGCTCCGGGCTCATGTAGCGCGGCGTACCCAGTATCTCGCCATGCCCAGTGCGATCGATGGCGTCGATCTGCTTGGCG
>JAOUFA010000289.1 GCA_029858545.1 Betaproteobacteria bacterium | reverse complement strand
AGCACGTGTTCGCGCTGGCGCTCGTCGAACTCCTTCTTCGTCTTCTCGCTGATTTCGCGCGAGAGCCGCAGAACTTCGATGCGCTGAGCAAGATAGAGCAGCACCTTGTCCAGGCGCTGCTGAAGGCTGAAGGTCTCGAGTACGGTCTGCTTTTCCTCCGGTTTGATGTCGAGGATGTTTGCGACCATGTCAGCCAGCAGCGGCGGGGTTTCCATGCCCTGGATCACCGCGGTCAGTTCGGCGGGCGCGTTGGGCAGCAGTTCCATCGCCTCGACGGCCTGCTCCTTCAGGCGCATGAAGCGCGCCTCGATCTCGGGACGACGCGGCGCATCGCCGACCACCCGTTCGTCGAAGAACAGCACGCGCGCCGCAAGAAAAGGATAACCGTCGATGAATTCGAGCACGCGGAAGCGTTTCTCTCCCTGCGCCACCATGTGGTGTGCGCCTTCGGTGCCAGTCACATAGCGCACCACCCGCCCGGCGGTTCCCACCCAATGCAGGTCGGTCGGCCCGGGCTTGTCCTGCGTCGATTCGCGTTGCAGCAGGAATCCGACCATATGTTCGCGCTTGACCGCGTCTTGCGCGGCGGCAATCGAACCTTCGCGGCCGATAGTCACGGGAGCGATCACCCCGGGGAAGAGGACGGTGTTGCGCATCGGAATGATCGCAATCGCACCCTCGGGCAAAGGTTTGGTCGCGCCATCCGAAGGCTGGTCGCCAGGCGACGCGCGTTTCTCGCCGTCATCCCGGGACAGTACATTCTGCAAACGGTTGAAGATACTCATCACGCTTCTCCAATTGCGCGCACCAGGCGCACAAACTTTCTTCCCAGAGATCGCGGCTGCGCGACCGGATTCAAGGCTCGGACCTGTTTCCCAACAAGGCGATCATGCACTCTCACCGGTTCACCCCCAGGAGTTTCCGCCTAGGTTACGGGTGATTCTGCGCCGTGGATGTGAGAATGAGCAAAGGTAATGTCGCTCATATCGACACCGAATGCGAAGTATTGCCCCATGACAAGAATTGACAAATCGATGCCTGGGGCGCAACGGGGGTGCGCCGTCAGGGCGCTCCGGTTCGCGCCCGCACCGCGGCAAATCCGGAACGGCCGCGTCTTCCCGATTGGCTCGATTCAAAAGGCGAAGGCGGCGGTCAGATCACCCGCTTTCTCGCGCACTCCGGGCAGCGGCTCCAGGTCGAATCGCCGCGTGATGAACTTGATGATCGAGGTCGTATCGTACGGCGTCTTGTCAACAGTTCCGCGCTTGGCGAAAGGCGATACGATGATCGCCGGTACGCGCGATCCGGGCCCCCAGCGATCGCTCCATCCCGGGCCGGTCGGCGGCGGCAGATGATCCCAGAAGCCGCCATTCTCGTCGTGGGCAATCACGATCGCCATGGCATTCCACTGGGGGCTCTCCCGGAGACGGCGCAAAAGCTCTGCCAGATGGTCGTCGCCGCTCGCGACATCGGTCGATCCGGGATGCTGGCTGTGGCGTCCGGCGGGTTTGTAGAAGGCGACCTGCGGGAGGCGGCCTTGCGCGATGTCGGCAACAAGATCCGTGTAGTCCTTGAGGTGACGCGTGCGCTCGGCGCGGCCCGGCGCGAAACGCGCGAAATAGTTGAACGGTTGGTGGTGCGCCTGAAACATGGGACTCGCTTCGCCACGGCCGTAGATCACCGCACGGGTAAGTGTCGCCTCGCGACGACCGTCCGCCAGCGCCTCGTTCCAGCCACCCGCATACCACGCCCAGGAAATTCCCTTGGCAGAGAGCGTGTCGCCGATCGTCTTGGCGGTTTGCGGCGGTACCGGATGCTTGGACCGATCGGCGAGATCCAGGCTATCGCCCGGAGCCGGCGGGATTCCGCTCGGCTGGTAGGGGGGCTGTGAAGTGTTGACGACATAGCCGTCGGGCGTCACTCGTCCGTCGAACAATTGCACCGGCCCGACCATCACCGAGGCCGGCGAACCATTCTTCTTTGACAAAAAGCCCTGCGCGTCGAGTTGCGCGCGCGCCGACGCGGGCGCTCCCCGGTCGACCGGGGTGCACGCGCAAATAAGCCACTGATGATTGAGGAATGATCCCCCGTAGGCCGCCATGAAGAAATGGTCGGCAAGCACGAATTCGCGCGCCCACTGCCAGAGCTTCATCTTTGAACCGTCCCAGTAGCCCATGGTCCAGGCACCCACATTGCTCATGGCAACGAACCGGTTGTTGCGCCCGCCGTTGATCTGTTCCTGATTCTGGTAGAAGCGGTGGACCGGGTTTGGCAGGTACTCGTCCATTTCCCGGTTGACCGGCGGCGCATCGATACGAAAGGGCCCGTTGGGCAAGTCGATCGGAAAACTCTTGCTCGGCTTGCCGTGGTTGTAGACGGGGGGCAGGTGCGCGAGCGGCCTGCCGTCATGGTCAACTTGCGTCTTCTGATCCGCGGTCGCCTGCGCAATCCCCTCGGCGCCCGGGAAAAGTCCGTAGAGATGATCGAAGCTACGGTTTTCGGCGTAGATCACCACGATGTGCTCGATCTTATCGAGTCCGCGCGGGGCACCGCCAGCCCAGACGGCGCCGAAACCGAGCGACAGGGCCAGCATGAACCCGGCGCGTAGCCGCAAGTTCGACCACAGCGATTCGCTTTGCGGAACGACCGACATGCATATCTCCTCTTCTAACGCCGCGCTACAATACTTTAATATAGAAACCGCGTTGATTCGCGGCGCCCGATCCCACCTTGACTGGAAAATGCAAAATGAAAGTATCGGTACTCGTCATGCTGGCGATCTCGCTTGCTTCAAGCAGCGCGGCAGCGCAAGGTTATCCGGCCAAGCCCGTGCGCCTTATAGCGCCTTTTTCCTCCGGTGGCGCGGTCGATGTCCCGGCGCGCATCATTGCGGCCAAGCTCTCCGAAATGTGGGGGCAGGGCGTGATCGTCGAAAACAAGCCCGGTGCGGGCAGCACCATCGGCGCCGAGCTGGTGGCGCGCTCGGCGCCCGACGGACACACCCTGTTGTTCACCTCCAACACGCACATCATCAGCGGCAGTCTATACAAGAAACTTAGTTACGACCCGATCACCGATTTCGAGCCGGTGATCGAAGTCGGCAGCGCGCCAAATGTTCTGGTGGTGGCGTCGGACGTACCGGCGAAGAATGTCGGAGAGTTGATCGCGCTTGCGAAAGCCAAGCCCGGGCAACTCGACTACGCCTCCTCCGGTAACGGCAGTTCGCAGCATCTTTTCTGTGCGCTGTTTGCCTCGATGGCTGGCATCCAGCTCAACCATGTGCCCTACAAGGGTAGCGGGCAGGCGACCACCGACCTGCTTGCCGGCCGCGTACCGGTGAGTTGTCCGGGGGTAAACAACGTTCTCGTGCATATCAGGCAAGGCAGACTGCGTGCGCTTGCGGTGACTTCGGCGCGGCGCGCCGCCGACCTGCCCGACACACCGACCCTTGCGGAGGCCGGCGTCACCGGCTACGAGGCAACGCTATGGCTCGGCATCCTGGCCCCAAAGGGGACTCCCGGCGACATCGTGGCAAAGCTCTATGCTGATCTCGGCAGGGTGCTCGCTCGTGACGACGTCAGCCGCGGCTTCGCGGCAATCGGCACCGCGATCGAAGTCAAACCCGGTGTTGAGCTGGGCAAACTGATGCGCGCGGAGCGCGTGCGCTGGGGTCGGCTCATCGCCGAAGCCGGTGCACGAGTCGACTGACCTGCCTTTCGCTTCGCCAATTCCTGACCAAGGTATCCATGACACGCAGCGCGGCCCTCTCGCCCCTTCCGGGCAGTGAGCACTGGACCACCAAGAACGGCGTACGTCTCTTCCTTTGGCACAAGCCGAGCACGTTGCGCGGCGAAAGTCGCGGGACTGTGCTTTTCGTGCACGGCTCGTCGATGGCCTCGGAGCCGACCTTCGACCTCGCGGTACCGGGACGCCCCGATTCATCGGTGATGGACTGGTTCGCGGCGCGCGGCTTCGACACCTGGTGTATGGACAACGAGGGTTACGGCCGCTCGGATAAGAAACGCCCGATCAACTGCGATATCTCGAACGGCGCCGACGATCTTGAAGCAGGCAGCGAGTACATTCTCCGCGCGACGGGCGCGCGCGCGTTGCTGGTCTACGGAATTTCCTCGGGCGCTCTCAAGGCAGCGCTATTTGCCGCGCGCCGGCCCGAGCGCGTCGCGCGGCTCGCGCTCGACGCCTTTGTCTGGACCGGCGCAGGCAGCCCGACGCTCGCCGAACGACGCAAGAAACTTGCCGAGTTTCAGGCCAAAACCCGGCGACCCATCGATCGCGCCTTCGTACACAGCATCTTCAATCGCGATCACCCCGGCACCGCGGACGAGGCCACTGTCGAGGCCTTCGCCGACGCGATTCTTTCGCTCGACGACTCGGTACCGACCGGCACCTACGTGGATATGTGCTCGAAGCTTCCACTCGTCGACCCGGTGCACGTCAGCATGCCGACCGCAATCCTGCGCGGCGAATACGACGGCATTGCCGGATTCGATGACCTGATCGAGTTCTATAAGCGCCTACCCAATCCGGACAAGCAGTTCTCGGTGATGGCGGGCATTTCCCATGCGAGCTTCCAGCAGAAGAACTACCTCACCGTCTATCACATCCTGCATGCGTTCTTTACCCAGCCCGCGCCCGTATACCGCGGCTGAAGTAGATCGTTCGTCGGGCAGCGCGTTTCCTGTCTTCTGTCTTGACAGTGCGCCTCGGCGATTCACAAAATGCGTGCTCATCCCGAGGAGAACATCATGACCGCAGTTCGTTTCGTGTGCGCCGTCGTTGCCGGTATTGCGCTCGCCGGCTGCGCACCGCGCGAGGAAGGTACCCTCAAGAAGATCAAGGACAGCGGCTCGATTACCATCGGACACCGCGATGCGAGTCTGCCCTTTTCGTACTATGACGACAAGCAGCAGCCGGTCGGCTACGCGCTCGACCTGTGCCTGAAGATCGCCGATGCGGTCAGGACGGAGCTGAAGCTGCAAAAGCTGGAAGTGAAATACCAGTTGGTCACTTCGGCGA
>JAOUFA010000115.1 GCA_029858545.1 Betaproteobacteria bacterium | reverse complement strand
GCGAGCACGGCGGCAGTCGCCGCGCCGCCCGCACCGAGCGTGAGAAGAAACTCACGCCGACGAAGCTTGGTCTTGGGATCGTTCATGTTGTGCCTCCGAAATGGCGCAAGGGTCGTGGACGGGGACTGTCTGTGGATTGTTTTGTGAACAATTGTTTTGATACGGTCCGCAGAGGATTTTAGAGCATTTCAAATGCGCGATGCTCGATGTCGAAAAATTCCTTTGCCAGACGGCCCACCGCTCGGTAGAAACCCGTACTCGGCATAACGTCTATTGCATCGCACAATTTTTCCGCGACCGGTGCCATCCATCGCTCGAAAAATTGCTGCTGCGCCGCAAGCGGTGCTCTCTTCTCGACGATGAGGAATCTCATTGCATCGCACAATGCGGCGATGTGATCCTCCGGCTCGTGCACTTCGTGGCGGCGCGCGATTCCGATCGCGGCGAGCGTTCCGCGCAGTTCGGCGAGGGGACTTTCGGAGGCGTAGCGCAGCGTGTACCCCGTGCTATAGAGGCTCACCGGCGCCTTGCCGGTTCCCACGAACAGCGTTTCGTACTCTTCGCGCAGCGGCTCGGGCTGCGCCCGGCCGGCCGCGGCGACCAGCTCCCGCCACGCCGCGCCGACGCTGCCTTCGCTCCCGCCGCCGGCATGCGCGAGCAGCGCCAGGAGCTTCCCGTCGGGCGGCGCGTAGAACAACCGCGCAAGCAGCGCGTACAGATCGGCGCGCTCGGCCTCCTCGTCGGCAAGCGGTGCCGCGTGCGCGCCGACGTTCGCATCGGCGCTCATTTCTTCCCCGTGTAGTCGAACACGTTCGTCTCGGCGCGGTTGTCCATCATGTCGACCACGCGGCAGTCGGCGCACATCTGCAGGCGCCTGGCTCCCGCGCCACCGGCGAACATCGGGTGCGTACCGATCTTGCCGAGCATCGCCTCGACCATCTGCCGCGTGCCGAAGGGCTTGCCGCAGCGCACGCAGTCGAACGGCTCGGCCTGATTCAAGGTCACCGGCTCCTTCGCCTGCGCCCCGAGCAGCAGGCGCGGGACCAGCGTGACCGCCTTCTCCGGGCAGGTGCTCGCGCACAGCCCGCATTGCACGCAGTTCCATTCGATGAAGCGCAGGCTCGGCGTGTCGGGAGCATCGAGCAGCGCGCCCTCGGGGCAGGCGCCGATGCAGGCCTTGCACAGGGTGCAGGCGGATTTGTTCACCGCGAGCGACCCGAACGGCGCGCCCGCGGGCAGCGCGATCGATTCGACGCGCTTCGGCGCGTGCTGCGCGAGATGCGCGAGCTCGAAGTCGAGCGTACCGCGCTTGTCGCCGCCGAGATTGAAATTCGCCGGCTTCGCCGGGCCCTGCGCGCTCGCGAGCGACCACAGCCCGTTCTCCAGTTGCGCCGCGTCCTCGGCGCGCAGCAGCGCGAAATGCCGCCCCGCGTAGCCCAGGCCGTTCAGGATCGTCTCGGCGATCTTCATCTGCGTCTCGAGCGCCAGGTTGTAGGCCTCGGGTTCGGCGCCCGAGCTCACCCCCACCACCTGGCTCGCGCCGTAGCAGATCGCGCCGAGCAGCGTATCGATGCCGACCGAGGCAACGTTGAATACCTCGAGGGGAATCGCGCGCGCGGGAAGTCCCCGGCCGCCGCGCGCCGCGCGCCGGCCCACGCCGTGGAGCCGCGTGCGCCCGTCTCCCGGATTGTGGAACACGATGCAGGCCTCGCGCCCGCCCGCCTCGCGATAGGTGGAAAGAAGCGTCTTCAACCGGGCGCCGAGGTCGGGAACGCGCGGATAGGCATAACTCATCGCGCCCGACGGGCAGACCGTCGCGCAGCCGCCGCAACCGGCGCAAAGATGCGGCTCGATCTTCACGCGATCGCCGTCGCTGCGAATCGCGCCGGTCGAACAAACGTCGATGCAGCGGCTGCAGCCCGGGCGCGCCGATCGGCTGTGCGCGCAGATCGATTCCTTGTACTGGAAGAAGCGCGGCTTCTCGAATTCGCCCACCAGCGCGGCGAGCTTCGCCGCGGCGAGCGCCTGTTCGAGCGGATCGGCGCCCGGCGCGGCATAGCCCTGCGGCGGATGCGGCAGACGGATCATCGGCTCGGCCGAGAGATCGAGCACCAGGTCGAAGCTTTCCTTGCGCGCGCGCTCGGCGCGCGCGAAGTCGATCGCGCCGAGCGCGCCGCAGGCCTTCACGCAGGCGCGATGCGCCTTGCATTTCGCCGCGTCGATCTGATAGTTGCCGTCGATCGCGTTCTCGGGGCAGGCCGCGACGCAGGCATTGCAGCGCGTGCACAGGTCGAGATCGATCGGATTCTCCTGCTGCCACTCGACCTCGAAGGCACCCAGATAGCCTGCGACGCGCGAAGGCTTGCCCGACCACACCGGAAAGGCGCGCATCAAAGGCGGCTCGCCGCCCTCGGCGCGCGTCATCAGCACGCTCACCTGGAGCTGCTCGGCGAGGCGCGCGGCCCAGTCGAGCGCCGCGGCCGAGGGACCGATGATCAGCATGCGCCCTTCGGACCTGAACTCCACGTTCTGCACCGGCTCGGCCTCGGGCAGCGCCGCGGCGGCGATCAGCGCGGCGATCTTCGGGGTCGCCGCGGCGGCCTCCTTCGACCAGCCCGCCGCCTCGCGAATATTGACGAATCCGAGTTCGGCGTGCGACTCGGCGCTCGCGGCAAGCTCGGCAAACAGCGGCGCCTCCTGGGTACAGGCCACCAGCAGCGCCTCCTCCCCCAACGCCGCGTGAAACGCCGCCGCCTCCTTGCGGCACAACTCGGTGTGAATCTGCAGGGGTTGCGAGCGCTTCAGCGCGGTGCCGAGCGCTTTCGCATCGATCCGGATCGTGCCGTTGCAGTTACACAGCTTCAGGGTCTTGTCCTGGATCACCATTCTTCTCTTCCGGTTGGACCGGCGCGGTGGCGCCGGGCGCGCTGTCGACCTGCCGGGCTTGTGGCGCCGCAGTTTCCTGCGCCGCGGACTGCGCGTGCGCCCGCTCCCGCTCCTCGGTGCCGATCAGCGTGCCGCGCGAATGCTCCAGCCGCGCGAGCATTCCGGGCGGAATCGGATTCTCGATGCTGTAGTCATCGATATAGATATCGAGGCCGTCCATCACGTTGAAGCGCGGATCGGCGAAGAGCTTCTTCAGCGCCGCGCGGCGCACGCCCTCGTCGACCTCGCCGCGCATGAAGGCCGTGAAGTCCGAATCGATGCCCAGCGTCTCGGGCGAAGGCAGCGGCGCGGGCGCGGCGGCGGCGCCGGAAACCGCGTTCGCGGGCGCGGGCGCCGGCGTCGCGGGCGCCGCCTCGGCATTCGCGCCGCCCAGTTTGCGCCGCGACCAGCGCGAGAGAAAATCGTTCCTGTCCTCGGCCATCAGCGACTCCGGTCTTTGGGACTCATGAACGAACGCGGCTTGATACGCTTCTTCGGCTCGGGCCGGTAGTTCGCCTCGACGTATGCGCCGACCCAGGCGTACAGATCCCGGGACATCGCCACCGAATCGACCTGTTCGCCTCCGTCCATCCAGCGCATCGCCTCGTTATAGCTCACGGTCAGGTACTTGGGTACCGCGCGTTCCTCCTCCATCCTCCAGAGCACGAACACGCGCGCGTCCTGCGTGGAGACATTCAGATAGTAACCCTCGGCCTCGTCGCGGTGCAGGACCAGCTCGAACCCCGCATAGAGCCACTGGCTGCCGCTCGCGTCGTCGACCAGCAGGCGCGCGTCCGGGTCGCCTTCGTAGCCCGGCAGCACGCCGACCGCCTCCCAGACCACGCTTGGCCAACGTCCCTGCGTCTCGCGCCGGCGCATCACCACCGCGAGCCGCTGTCGTGGTCGCTGTTGAACCTTGTCCACCGTGTGACTATCCGCGTCGCTCCAAGGGGCGCAACTATAGCGCAGACGCGACGCGGTGATATATGATCGAGCGACGCATCACCGTCCCCGCCATGCAACGCGACACACCTCCGCACGACAAGGTTATTCCGATCCGCCTGGAGAGTCTCCGCGCGCCCGCCGCGCCGCGCTATGACGGCGCGCCGCTCGCCGACCGGCTCGGCCGCTCGCTGCGCGACCTGCGCATCTCGGTCACCGACCGCTGCAACTTCCGCTGCGTGTACTGCATGCCGCGCGAGGTGTTCGACGCGAACTACAAGTTCCTGCCGCAGGCCTCGCTCCTTTCGTTCGAGGAGATCACGCGCCTTGCGCGCGTGTTCGTCGGCCTCGGGGTGAAGAAGATCCGCCTGACCGGCGGCGAGCCGCTGGTGCGGCGCGACCTGCCCAAGCTGATCACGCAGCTCGCCGAGCTGCCGATCGATCTGACCCTCACCACCAACGGCTCGCTGCTCGCGAAGCAGGCACGGGCGCTCGCGCAGGCGGGCCTGAAGCGCATCACGGTGAGCCTCGATTCGCTCGATGACGCGACCTTTCGCGCGATGAACGACGCCGACTATCCGGTCGCCGAGGTGCTCGAGGGAATCGATGCCGCGGCGGCGGCGGGACTCGCGCCGGTCAAGATCAACATGGTGGTCAAGCGCGGCGTCAACGACCGCCAGGTGCTCGAGATGGCGCGCCACTGGCGCGGCAGCGGCCACGTGATCCGCTTCATCGAGTACATGGACGTCGGCAGCACCAACGGCTGGAAGATGGACGAGGTCGTGCCCTCGGCCGAAATCGTGCGACGCATCGGCGAGGTGTTTCCGCTCGAGCCGGTCGACGCCGACTACCAGGGCGAGGTCGCCGAACGCTGGCGCTACCGGGACGGCGCGGGCGAGATCGGCGTCATCTCCTCGGTGACCCAGGCCTTCTGCCGCGACTGCAACCGGCTGCGGCTCTCGACCGAGGGCCAGGTCTACACCTGCCTGTTCGCCCAGTCGGGCCACGACCTGAGGACGCTCTTGCGCGCGGGGGCGTCGGACGACGCGCTGCGCGACCAGATTGCCGCGCTGTGGCGCGCGCGCGAAGACCGCTATTCGGAAATCCGCGGCGCGCAGACCGATCAAGGCGAATCGGGACGGCGCAAGGTCGAGATGTCCTACATCGGCGGCTGACGCGCGCCGTGGCCGCGAAGCGCCCCCAGCTCACCGACGCCGCGAAACCCGCGACCTTCGAGGTCGAGGCCTACAACGAGCGCGGCGAAATGCAGCCCACCGCGATCGCGGGCGAGCATCCGCTGACCGTGTATCTGGACAAGCGCGAGATCGTCACGCTGATGACCCTGGGGCACGCGCCCGAGGCCTTGACTTTGGGTTACCTGCGCAACCAGCGCCTCGTACCGTCGATCGCCGACATCGCCTCGGTGCAGGTCGACTGGGAAACCGAATCGGTCGCCGTCACCACGAAAAAGGGCGTCAAGGGGCTCGCTGCGAAAATGAAAAAGCGCACCGTCACGAGCGGCTGCGGCCAGGGCACCATGTTCGGCAACCTGATGGAGGAGATCGAATCGATCAGGCTGCGCGCCGACGTGCGGCTAGTGGATGCGCAGCTCTTCGATCTGGTCGAGAAAGTGCGCCGCCACGAGACCATCTACAAACAGTCCGGGGCGGTGCACGGCTGCGCGTTGGCGCGCGCGAGCGGTTCGGCTTCGGCCGAGATCATGCTGTTCGTCGAAGACGTCGGCCGGCACAACGCCGTCGATGCCATCGCGGGGCTGATGTGGTTGGACGCGATCGACGGCTCCGACAAGATCTTCTACACCACCGGGCGGCTGACGAGCGAGATGGTCATCAAGTGCGTGCAGATGGGAATTCCATTTTTGGTTTCGCGCTCGGGACTGACGAGGATGGGGTACGAGATCGCGCGCAAAGCGGGGCTCACCATGCTCGGGCGGGCGAGCGGGAGGCATTACCTCGCGTTCACCGGGAGGGAGAGGTTGGTGAGGAGTGCGGTGCAGCCGACGGTGGTGGTGTGAGGAGTGACTGTTTCCGGTCTGTTCTGTCGAAAGACTCCTTTCCCACCGAGAACGAAAGAATTCCAGTCGTTATATGAAGCGGAGCGCGCGCACGATCGCGTTTCGCAATCGCCTCCCGCCGTCGCTCTACCGCCCCGCTGACGAACGGCCGCACGTCGGTCTGGTGGCCGGCGCGGACCCCGCGAAGCTCGCAACAGGCGCGCAGGGCAACGTCTACGTCTCGACCCACGTCGACATCCTCCCGCCCGCCACCCGGACTTCGTCGAAGTAGATCCGCATCGCGCCGATGGTAGATTTTGCCGGGGTCGAATCGGGAGCGTGTCATGGACCGTTCGCCAATCGCATGAGAAAGAGACATTGCACCTGTGGCGCCGAAGCCGATGTGCGTCGCGGCACCCGCCGCAGCGCGGACGGGCGCGACGAAATCGCCTACCGCATCACCTGCCCTGTCCGCGTACAGCTCGGTCCGGCGCTTGCGCTCGAAGGCAGGGACGA
The DNA here is from genome assembly GCA_029858545.1 of Betaproteobacteria bacterium. Taxonomy (GTDB): domain Bacteria; phylum Pseudomonadota; class Gammaproteobacteria; order Burkholderiales; family SG8-39; genus JAOUFA01. The sequence continues at coordinate 3,286 of JAOUFA010000115.1, read as the reverse complement.
AGTCACCGCGATCGCCGAAGCGGTCGCGCCCTGGAATGAAATGATCGCGCGTCGGCGTCGGCTGGAAGCCTGAAGCGGGAGTTCGGATCCCGCCATGCGGCCGCCCGGCCCCCGTGCCGGCTCCGCACAATCGAACTGGGAGACATTCCCGATCGACGCGCCCGCGCGATCGGCGACGGCCGAATCCGTTGGACGCTGAATCCGCGGGTCAATATAATCGGGCGACGCTCCCTCTCACCTCTTCCCTGAAGACAGCGCATGGACAACGGCAAATGGACCTTCGGACTCACCATGATGATCGTCGGCATGGGCGGGACTTTCCTGACACTCTGGATACTGAGCGTGGCGATGGACCTGCTGAAGAGAGTCTTTCCGCTCGCCGGCAAGGCCGATAGCGCCGACAAGAAGTAGCAACAAACTCCGCTCGGGCGCGGAGCCCGAGCGGAACGTCCCCCAACAGACAATGAGGGATCGGCGGCGGAGATCGCTGCGACGATCTCCGCAGACAGGGAGAAGCAATGCTCGATACCGTCTTGGCAGGCATATCCGGACTGGGAGCCGGCGCGAGTTATCTTTTTTCCCAGGGCGGACCCAACGCGGTCATGCTCCTGATCGCCGCCGTGCTGCTCTATCTGGGCGTGAAGAAGGAAGTCGAGCCGCTGCTGCTCGTGCCGATCGGATTCGGCTGCATGCTGGTCAACATCCCCTTGAGCGATCTGATGGAGCCCGGCGGCCTGCTGCGGATTCTCTACGACATGGGGATCGCCAACGAAGTCTTCCCGCTGCTCATCTTCGTCGGCATCGGCGCGATGATCGACTTCGGCGCGCTGCTGGAGAATCCGAAGATGCTGCTGTTCGGCGCGGCCGGGCAATTCGGCATCTTCCTGACGCTGCTACTGGCATTGGCGCTGGGCTTTCCGGCGCTGGAGGCCGTCAGCATCGCGGTCATCGGCGCCTGCGACGGACCCACCGCGATCTACGTCGCCTCGCAGTACGCGCCGCAGCTGCTCGCGCCGATTTCGGTCGCCGCCTACTCGTACATGGCGCTGGTGCCGATCATCCAGCCGCCGATCATGCGCGCGCTGACCACCCCCAAGGAGCGGGTGATCAAGATGGCGCCGATCAAGCGCAGCGTCTCGACCCAGACCAAGCTGTTGTTTCCGATCGTCGTGACCCTGGTCACCGGTCTGCTCGCCCCGAAGGGACTGCCTCTGATGGGGACTATCATGCTCGGCAACTTCATGCGCGAATGCGGCGTGGTGGCGCGCCTGACCAAGGCCTCGGAAAACGAGATCGCCAACATCGTGACCCTGTTCCTCGGCCTGGCGATCGGCGGCACGATGGAAGGCCACGCCTTTCTGAAGCCGCAGACGCTGATGATCTTCGGCATGGGCTTCGTCGCGATCTGCATGGATACCGTGGCCGGGGTCCTGTTCGGCAAGCTGGTGTGCTGGCTCACCGGCGGCAAGGTCAACCCGTTGATCGGCGCAGCGGGAATCTCCGCGTTCCCGATGGCCGCTCGCGTGGTCCAGACGCAGGGGCAACTCTACGACAAGAAGAACCACCTGCTGATGCACGCTGCGGGCGCGAACACCGGCGGACAGATCGGCTCGGTGGTCGCCGCCGCTGTGATGCTGTCGGTGCTCAAGGGGATGGGCCTGATCTGAGCGCCGCCGCGCCGCGCGATCGTCGCGGGCTCAACCCTTGATGATGCGCGGCAGCAGCATCTGGTGCCGCGGGCAGATCGACTTCGGGTTCTGGTAGACCGCTCCGGCAAACGCCTTCAGATAGCCGCGTAGCGCCTTCAGTTCGACGATTTCGTCGACGTAACCGTAGCGCGCGCAATACGCGGGGCGCGAGGTATCGTAGTATTTCTGCGCCATCTCGTTCATCTTCTGCGCGAGCGGCTCGAGCGGTTTGCCCGAGTCCTTGTCCTTGATCGCGCGCCGGCCGTAGCTCGCCACCGCGGCGGTCTCGCCGTGCATGACGTAGATCTCGGTGGCCGCAGTGCCCAGCGTAAACGCGTTCTGGCGATTGGCGGTGGGCCCGCCCATGATGTAGTGGGCCGCCGCGCTGCCTTTTCTCAGCACCACCAGCATCATCGGCACATCGGCCTGCTGGATCGAGTAGACGAGCGACTGTCCCAGCCCGAGCAGCTCCGCCTTTTCCGCGACGTCACCCACGTCGATGCCGGTCGTATCCTGGAACCAGATCACCGGCACCCGGTCGCGCGCGCAGTGGGTGACGAATTCGTTCATCTTGATCAGGCCCTGGCGGTAGAGCTTGCCGCCGATGCCGGGATAGTCCGCGTACTCGGGATAGCCCTTGGGCAGCAGCCCCTGGCGATTGCCGATCGCACCGACCAGCATGCCGTCGAGCTTCACCAGTCCGGTGTACACCTCGGGTCCGTAGCCCGGGCGGAATTCCATATGCTCGCTGCCGTCGACCAGTCGCGCGAGGATGTCGTCGAAGGAGTAGTCCGACTTCTGGTTGAACGGCAGCAGGTGGTACAGGTCCTGCGGCGCAAGCTGCGGCTCGGCCGGCTCGGCGACGCGAAAGAACATCGGGTCGTAGGCGGGAATCGCGCGCATGTACTCCTTGATCCCGTCGAGGACGCCGGTTTCCTCGTCGTACACGCGGGTGAAGAAACCGGTCTCGCCATAGTGCGTCTCGACGCGGCCAGGCGGACGGTCTTTCATGTTGCGGGTGTTGGCGATCAATTGCTCCAGGCCCGCGACGTCGAAACCGCCCTGCGGCGACATCCCGGAGACGATGCCGACGCCACCCACGGCGATGTTCGCGTCCTTGTGCGCGAGCAGGATCGTGGGACTGATCCCCTGGTAGCCGCCACCCGCGGGATTGGTGCCGTAGATGCCGGCAAGCACCGGAATGCCGGCCTGCTCGAGTTCGGCGTGGCGAAAGAAGGGCGCGCCGGATCCGCGCCGGTCGGCATAGAACTTCTCCTGGTCGGGGAGCTTCACGCCGCTGCAGTTCACCAGCCACACCAGCGGGATGTGCAGCCGCTTGGCGAGATTGGTCACGCGCAGGATGTTGTCAGGCTGTCCGGCGATCCAGGCCCCGGCCAGCACCTTGTTGTCGAAACCGATGATCACCGCCCAGCGGCCGCCGATTTTTCCCAGGCCGTCGACCACATTGGTCGTGCCCTCTTCGTTGTCGGCCGGATTGTAGAGACTGTGCAGCGGCTGCCAGCTGCCCGGATCGACCAGGTATTCGAGCCGCTGCCACACCGTCAGTCCGCCGCGCTCGTTGATCTTGGCGGCGGGCA
>JAOUFA010000085.1 GCA_029858545.1 Betaproteobacteria bacterium | reverse complement strand
GTGCCCTCTTCGTTGTCGGCCGGATTGTAGAGACTGTGCAGCGGCTGCCAGCTGCCCGGATCGACCAGGTATTCGAGCCGCTGCCACACCGTCAGTCCGCCGCGCTCGTTGATCTTGGCGGCGGGCAGACCCACTTCTTCGACCGCCTTCTTCGCGGCGGCGATCTCGGCCTCGATCGCCTCGATCTGCGCGCGGCTCTGCTGCGTGCGTGCGAGGCGGTTTTCCTTCAGCGGCTTGCCCAGGCCCGGCATCTTTTCAAAATACGGTCTCATTCCGATTCATCCCTTCCTTCAAACCCTGTTTCCTATTCGCGATTGGGGGTCGCGCCGCTGGCCATCCCCGCGATGATGATCTTCTGGATGTTGGAGGTGCCCTCGACCACCTGCAGCGACTTGGCGTCGCGGTAGAAGCGTTCCGCCGGATACTCGGTCGAAAACCCGAACGAACCGTAGATCTTCATGCACTCGTTCGCCGCGTGCACCGCCGCCTCCGATGCCGCGAACTTCGCCACCGAGGTCTCGTACTGGTTCGGCTTGCTGTTGTCCTTGAGCCACGCCGCCCGGTAGACCAGCATTTGCGCGGCCTGGTGCTCGACCGCCATCTCGGCGATCTGCGCCTGGATCATCTGGTGCTGCGAGATCGGTTTGCCGAACTGGGTGCGCTCGTTGGCGTATTGAACCGCGATATCGAGCGCGCCGCCCGCGACGCCGAGCGCGCCGGCGGCGCAACCCAGGCGTGTCTGGTTCAATTGCCACATGCAGATGCGAAAGCCCTCGCCGGGTTTGCCGAGCACGTTCTCCTTCGGCACCTTCATGCCGTCGAACGCGAACTCACCCGTCGGCGCGCACTTCAGGCCCAGCTTGGTTTCGATCGCACGCGCGGTGCAGCCCTTCCAGTTCTTGGGCTCGATGATGAACGCGGTCATGCCCTTGTTGCCCTGCGCCCGGTCGGTGTAGGCGTAGAGCAGCCCGGCGTCGCCGACGTGCGCCTGCGAAATCCACATCTTCGAGCCGTGCACCTCCCAGTGATCGCCGCGGTCGATGGCGTGGGTCTTCATGCTCGCCACGTCCGAACCGGTGTTCGCCTCGGTCATCGCGAAAAAGCCGAGCTGCGTGCCGGCCACCCAGCCGGGCACATACTTCTTCTTCTGCGCATCGCTGCCGAATTTGTTCACCGTCAGCGCCGGCCCCAGATTCTGCATGTTGAACGGCAACCGCCACGACGCCGAGATCCTGCCGATCTGCTCGGCCATCAGCACCGACTCCATGTAGCCCATGCCGCTGCCGCCGAGTTCTTCGGGCAGCGCGCAGGAGAAGAAACCGAGCGCGCCCATCTTGGCGACGCGATCGGCGCGAAATTCGTGCTTCGCCTCCTCCTGCACCAGCGTCGGCGCGATTTCCTCGGCGGCGAATCGCCGCGCGGTGTCCTGGATCAGTCGTTGTTCCTCGCTCAGTTCGAAATTCATCTTCGCCTCGCCTTCGTCTATAGCCTGCCGTTCATCATTCGAGCACGAGGAGCAGGGCCTCATCCTCCACGCTGTCGCCGACCTTCACCTTGATTTCCTTGACGGTACCGGCTTGCGGCGCGTACACGGTGTTCTCCATCTTCAGCGCCTCGATGACGATCAGCTCGTCGTCTTCCTCGACCTTCGCGCCGGGTTCGACTAGCACGGCCAGGATTTTCCCCGCCAGCGGAGCCAGAATTTCTGCCATGGTTACTCCCCTCTCGAATCAGTTCGGTTGTGGATCGTCAATAGTGTTGTCAAAACGCGAAGTCAGCGCGCGGCGGCGCCATGCATACGACGACGGCTGCGCCGACCTACGACGGCTGCGCCGTGGCACGCCCCCCAACTCGACGCGGCGCGCCGCACACCGACGGACGGTGTAAGCTAGCACAAAGTGCGCGCCCGCAGTTCGACCGATATCAAGCGCTGCCAGGTTCGCACCGGGACCTTGAATGAGAGCCATGACCTCCCCGAGCGACCGATTGCCGACCGCACGCGCGTGGCCGACGCTCGCCGCGGCGCTGCTGATCGCTCTGTGCTACGGCCCGCCGCCGATCGGAAACGCGGCGGCGGAGAATGCCGCGCCGCGCCCGCTCACACCGCGCGGCGAACTGACCGCCGAGGAAAGATCGACCATTTCGATCTTCGAGAAATCGAAGAGTTCGGTCGTGTTCATCAGCACGCAGGAACAGGTGATGGATCTCTGGACGCGCGACGTGCATTCGGTGCCGCGCGGCACGGGCTCGGGCTTCGTCTGGGACGACACGGGCCATGTGATCACCAACTACCACGTGATCCAGGGCGCGACCGGCGCGCGCGTGAAGCTGGCCGACGGGCGCGATTACAGGGCGACGCTGGTCGGCGCGAGCCCCGCGCACGACATCGCGGTGCTGAAGATCGACGTCGCGAACAGGCGTCCGCCGCCGGTTGCGGTGGGCGAGAGCCAAAATCTCAGGACCGGACAGAAGGTGTACGCGATCGGCAACCCCTTCGGCCTGGACTGGACGCTCACCACGGGAATCATCTCGGCGCTCGACCGCTCGCTTTCCGGCGGGAACGGCCATACCATCGAACACCTGATCCAGACCGACGCGGCGATCAATCCGGGCAACTCCGGCGGCCCGCTGCTCGATTCGGCCGGGAGGCTCATCGGCATCAACACCGCGATCTACAGTCCGAGCGGTGCGAGCGCCGGAATCGGTTTCGCGGTACCGGTCGATACCGTCAACCGCGTCGTGCCGCAGTTGATCCGGCACGGCAAATACATCCGGCCCACGCTCGGCGTGGCCGCCGACGAACACATCAACCAGCGTCTTTCCGAACTCCTCAACGTGAAGGGCGTGTTCCTCCTCAGGGTCGCCAGGGGCTCCGCCGCCGAGGCGGCCGGCCTGAAGGCGGCGACCGTGTCGCGCGACGGCAGCGTCGTGCCCGGCGATGTCATCGTCGCGGTCGAGGGCCAGCAGGTCGACAGCGTCGGCAAGCTGCTCGCGCGACTCGACGATTACAAGGTCGGCAGCCGGGTCCGCATCAGCGTGCTGCGCAACGGCGCGCGGCGCGAGGTTTCGGTGGTGCTGAAGCCCGGGGAATGACGGTGGTCGTCCGGCCGTGGCGTGTTCAGCGGCTCAGGTCCCTGCCAGCGGTACCGCGCTTCCATCCGACGGCCCCTTCAATTCCACGGTATTTCCCTCGGGATCCTTGAGGTAGATCGACACGCCGTTGCCCTCGGCGCCGAACCGCTGCCGGATCTCGCCCGGCTCGACGCGGTGAAACTTGAGATGTGCGAGGATCTTCTCCTGGTCGAACGGCTCGACCCGCAGGCAAAGATGATCCAGGTTGCGCGCTAGCCCGGCTTCCGGCCGCGCGCCGCTCCTGTCGCTCAGTCCCTTGACCGCGACAAGGTCGATCAGCGAAGCACCCACGCGCAGATGCGTCATGCCGAATTCCGAACGGTACGCGACATATTGCGCACCGAGCACGTCGCAGTAAAAACGACCCATCGCCTCAAGATCGCGCACGCGCAGCACGACGTGATCGATTCCCCGCACGCTCACCATGGACAGCCTCGCAGTTCCGTTCGCCTCGGTTCAATTGCCCGCATCACTTCGGCGGCTTGCCCGCCAGCAGCCCCTTCAGATTCGCAAACGCCGCGTAGGTCGACCCGGTCCCGCCGGCCGAGCGCTGGCCTGCGGCGGCCGCCGCCTCCAGCTGCCGCTGGTGTTCGTTGTCGTGGCAGTACAGACACAGCAACTCCCAGTTGCTGCCGTCGGAGGGATTGTTGTCGTGATCGTGATCGCGGTGGTGGACGGTCAGCTCGCGCAGATTGGCACGCGTGAACTCGCGCGCGCACCGTCCGCAAATCCAGGGGTAGATCTTCAGCGCCTGTTCGCGATAGCCCCGATCGCGCTTCTCGGCCGCGCGACGCGCGTCGGCGATGATGCGGTCCAGTTTTCCGGGGTCGGTTGTGCCCACGAAGCCCCCGTACGATGCGTTGCGCCTATTTCGCGGCTGCCGCGGCGGCCTTCTTCGCGGCCTGTTTGCCCAGCCTCTTTTCTCGCTTGGCGATCACCGCCTGCCCCTTCTTGGCCTTTTGCTTCCTGCGCCGGGTCTGCACTGTCTGGGAATGGCTCACGGTAACTCCTATCGAGGCGATGTGAATAGTCCGATAGTTTGACCCGTTTTTGCCCGCTTGGCCAACTTCGCTTGCGTCGGCCGGTCCGCCCGGCGGGGGCCGCGGCGCAGCGGGCTGCGTTCCGCCGGCCGACGCGGTACGCTCCAGCCTTACCGCATCGACCGCGCTCCCCCATGCTTGATATCGCCGCCACCTGCCTGGTCATTACCGCGCTGCTGGCCTATCTGAATTACCGTTTCGTCGGCATGCCCACGACGATCGGCGTGATGGCCGCCGCGCTGGCATTTTCGCTGGCGCTGGTCGGGCTCGACGCGGTGGGCGTCGCGCACGGCCTGCGCCAGTACGAGGAATCGCTGCTGCGCTCGATCGACTTTTCGGACGTCCTGATGCAGGGCATGCTCTCGCTGCTGCTGTTTGCCGGCGCGCTGCATGTCGACTTGAGCGAACTGCGCGCCCACCGCTGGCCGGTCGCCGCGCTCGCCGTGCTCGGCACGCTGCTCTCGACCCTCGCGGTAGGCTATGGAATGTGGTTCGCGCTGCCGCTCGCGGGCCTGCAGCTGCCGTTCATGTACTGCCTGCTGTTCGGCGCGCTGATCTCGCCCACCGATCCGATCGCGGTGATGGGCATCCTCAAGTCGGCAGGCGCGCCGAAAGATCTGGAACTGGTGATCGCGGGCGAATCGCTCTTTAACGACGGCGTCGGGGTGGTGATCTTTTCGTTGCTGCTGGGCATGCTGGTGAGCGGCCTCGCGCCGACGCCGGGCCAGGGTATCCGCCTGTTGCTGCACGAAGCGGGCGGCGGCCTGCTGTTCGGCCTCGCGCTCGGCTATCTGACCTTCCGTTTGTTGAAGAGCGTGGACAATTATCAGGTCGAGGTACTGCTGACGCTGGCCGCCGTGACCGGAGGCTATGCGCTCGCCAGCCGGCTGCATGTTTCCGGACCGCTCGCGATGGTGGTCGCGGGCCTGATCATCGGCAACCACGGTCGCGCGCTGGCGATGTCGGACACCACGCGCCGCTATCTGGACATGTTCTGGGAGCTGATCGACGAGATCCTCAATGCGATGCTGTTCGTTCTGATCGGCATGGAGGTTCTGCTCGTGACCTTCTCGGGCAATGAACTGCTCGCCGCAGCGGTGGCGATCGCGGTGACCTTGCTCGCCCGCTTGCTCACGGTCGGCCTGCCGGTGGGCCTGCTCGGGCGCTCCTTCGCTCTGCCGCGGGGTTCGTGGAAGGTGCTGACCTGGGGAGGCCTGCGCGGCGGCATTTCGGTGGCGCTCGCGCTGTCGCTGCCCGCCGGCGCGGAGCGCGATGCGGTGGTCACGCTGACCTACTGCGTGGTCGTGTTCTCGATTCTGGCGCAGGGACTCTCGATCGGCTACGTCGTGCGCAGGGCGGTCACGCGGCGCTGAGCGGCGCGGCGTGCACCCTCGGCAAACGCACCCAGAACGTGCTCCCCGCGCCGGGCTTGCTCTGCACGCCGATTTCGCCCTGCATGAGCTCGACCAGACGCTTGGTCAGCACCAGGCCGATCCCGGTGCCTTCGACGGCGGTCTTGTCGGCATCCAGCCGCTCGAAGGCGACGAACAGGCGTGCCTGCCGTTCTTCGCTGATGCCCAATCCGGTATCGTGGACGCGGATCTCGATTTGCTTTTCCAGGCGCTCGCATACGATGCCCACCGTACCCCGCTCCCGGTTGTACTTGACGGCGTTGGACAGAAGATTGAGCAGCACCTGCTTGAGCCGCGTGGGATCCGCGCGCACGCGCTCGTCGCCCTCGCCGCCCGGCCCGACGAGGCGAATGCCGCGCGCCTCGGCCTGCGGACGGATCAGGGTGAGACAATTGCTGATCACCGGCATCAGCGCGACCGGCTCGCTGTTGACCTTGAACTTGCCCGATTCGATGCGCGCCAGGTCGAGCACTTCGTTGATCAACTCCAGCAGGTGCGAGCCGGCGTGCAGGATCTCGCGCACGTTCACCTGCTGCTTCTCGGCGAGCGGATGCTGCGCATCGCTTTGCAGCACCTGGCCGAATCCGAGGATCGCGTTCAGCGGCGTGCGCAGCTCGTGGCTCATGCGCGAGAGGAATTCCGACTTGGCGAGGTTCGCCCGTTCGGCCTCGTCGCGCGCCGCCTGGAGTGCCCGCTCGATGACCTTGCGTGCGGTAATCTCCTCCGAAACCCCCAGCACGCCGATCACGTCACCCGAGGCGTCGCGTAGCGGCACCTTCGAAGTACGCCGCCACCGCTCGTCACCGTTCAGGTCGGTGAGCGGATACTCGATGCCCAGCCTGGGCTGACCGTGTTCGATCACCCAGGCATCGTTCGCCCGGTACATGTCGGCCAGGTCGCGCCAGACAAATTCGTCGTCGGTCATCCCCACGATCTCCTGCGGCGAGGCTTTCCCCGCGCTGCGCGCGAAGAGCTGGTTGCCGCCGAGGTAGCGCGAGTTCAGGTCCTTCCAGAAGACTCGCAGCGGAATCGCATCGAGCACCGCGAGCAGCATGCGGTGGGCTTCTTCGCTGCGCGCGCGGGCTTCCGCGAGCGCGGCGGTACGCTCGGCCACGCGCCCCTCCAGTTCGGCATTGAGGCGCGAGAGCTTCTCCAGCATCTCGTTGAACGCGATGGCCAGAACGCCGATCTCATCGCCAGACCGGATCGGCAATCGCGCCTGCGTGCTCGATTCGCCCGCCATGGCCTTGACCTGGCGCGTCATGCTCGAGAGCGGCGCGAGCAGCCGATTGGCGAGCAGCCACACCAGGACGAGGACCGCGAGCGTTCCCAGCACGATCGACAGCAGGAAGTAGCGCTGCGCGGCGCGGATCGGCGCGTAGAACTCGGCCAGCGGCAGGATCGCGCCAAGGGTCCAGCCGGTGGACTTGATCCGCTTGATGGCCTCAAGCGCGGGAACGCCCGTGCTGTTGACGGTCTCGCCCGCGCCCTCGAAACCGTCGAGCGCCCGGTCGAAGAGCCGGTTCTCGCCCGGCCCGGGCATCGGCCCCATGACGCGCCGCTTGTCGGGATGGACGATCATCGTGTCGCGCCCGTCGGCCAGAAACAGATAGCCGGTCCGGCCGATCCGCTGCGTCGCGAGGTCGGCCAGAATGTTCGAGCCGAGCAGGTCAAGACTTCCCTCGATCAGTCCGATCATTTCGCCCGCCGCATTGTAGACCGGCGCGGTCATGATGAGCGCCGGCTGCCCGGGATTGTGGGTCGATCGATAGGGCTTCGAGATATAGGGTTTGCGCGTGGCGAGGGTCCGCTGCACGAACTCGCGCTCACTGAGGTCGCGCCCCCGCCGGTTCGCGCCGCGTACCCACGGACTCTCGGCGACGAGCTTGCGGTCGAGCGAAACCAGGAACAGTCCATTGTCGAACAGCGCATGCAGCGCGACCTGCCGGTCGAGAAAGTCCTGCGCCGACTCGGCGTCTGCCAGCGCGACCGTCGGCACCGTGGCGGCGACCCGAATGATCGTACCGTGCACCAGTCTGAGTTTGCTGTCGATGTTGTCGGCAACGGTCGAGACCAGGCTGTACGCCTGCGCGGAGAGCGAAGCCTTCTTCTCGATTTCGAATAGTGCCAGTGCCCAGGCGGCGATCGCGCCGGCGCAGATCACGAACAGCGCCGAGACCGCGACCGTAGTCCGGGTCTTCAGGCTCACATTGCGCAGGGACTGCATGACTCCCCCCTGACCGTCTGGTCAATCCGGGCGGAGTATATCGACGATCTTCAGGGAGGCCATCACGATCCCGGGCAGAACCGGGCGAGGCGCGCGGGCCGCGGGCCGCGCGCCTCGCGGCCCGGGTAACGCTTACTTGCCGATCGATACCACGAAGTCGAGCCTCTCTTCCTTGTACGGCGACGGAATGTAAGCCAGTTCGAGGCGAATGTCCTTCAGCTTGTTTGCCTTCAGGGCGGCGACGGGGAAATCCGCGTCCACCGCCTGGGTCGCTTCCTGGCCGGGATCGAGCCTGTCGGAAGAACCGTACGACGAGTTGCCCATCACGGTCGGCTGAGTCCGGTCGTCCGCGAGCTTGATCGGACGTCCCTGCGCGTCGATATACCGAATCGTCCCGCCGATCAGACGTACGCTCTGGTTGGCGGAGATGTTCTTGATGACCAGCTTGCCAGTCAGCCTGGCCGGGGAGGTGACGCGGCCGGAACCCTCTTCGACGCGCTCGGTGACCTTCATCTCGGTGATTTCACCGCTCACGATGCCGACTTTCACCTTCACCGACGCGGGGGTCACGCTGTAGACCTTGTCGTTGATCACCGCCGCTACCGCGGTCTTCTGCGGGGAGCAGCCGACCGACATCGCCGCCACCACCGTACCCGCCACCACCATGCTTGCGCGCTTCCACGTTGCTCGATCCATTTATGACTCCTCAGGCTGGTTGGAAAAGGTTGCGACGCCGCACGCAGCCCGATCGCCGGAAAAATCCGTGCCGGTCCCGCTGCGTTGCAGGGCATCGCGATAGAAAAATCCTGCGCTCGCTTCCGCTGTCCTTCACATGGGAAGCTCTGCACAAGGGGGCTTTCCCCTCGTCGCCCCCGGGTCGCGGGGGATATGGAAATCCGCTTCGGTCCGAACTACGGTCTGAACGACGCGCGGATCGGCGGGTGGCCGGGCGCACGCAACGCAGCCCTCAGCAGCCCGCCAACGATGATTACCGGTCGGTCACTTCCGGCACGGCCACCTTACGGCCGGTGTGCTCACCGGTCAAGCGATATGTTCAGGGCGCCGGGACAAGTCCGTACGCGAATCTTCCTGGAGGAAATTTTCCTGGTCTGCGCGCCGCGAATACACCCGCGTCAGCCATATCAGGGTCTGGTTCTCGTACACGCGCTCGAAGCGCGCCTCCGCGAGCCAGCGATCGATCATCGCCGGGTCGTGCACATAGGGCCGAAACCCGCAGCGGATCAGCGCGAGCAGCATCGCGCCGATCGCGATGCCCAGCCGCGGCCACCAGCGGTTGCGCGGTATCGTGAACGCGTACACGCGAGCGGCCTTGCGCGACGATTCGCGCACCAGCGTCCCGGCGTCGGGATAACAGCAGATCACTTTGTCGAGGATCACCGCGTCGGCCGGGGCGATCGCGTCGGCGAGATCGACGAAATCCCCCGCGCGATAATCGGTCCGCCCCGACAGCCCCCGTTCGCGCGCCGTGCCGCGCGCCTCGTCGAGCATCTTCTCCGACAGATCGACCCCCATGGCGCGCGCCGCACCCCGCTGCAGCAAGAACTGGTGCAGATAGCCCGTTCCGCAACCAATCTCGAGCAGCGTCGCCGCGCCGATGCCGGCCCGCATCAAGCCCTCGACCAGCTGCTTCTGCGAGGGTTCCAACCCCTCGCGCCCGAAGCGCCGGCGATAGCTGCGCGCGAACCAGCCGAAGAAGCGCGCGGTATCGCGCTTGTGCAGGCAGCACGAGGTCATCGCGCGCGCCCGATCAGGCTGTTCCCGCAACGCTCGTGCGCTGGGCGGCGAGCGCGCGCCGCGACGGAAAGAACAGCGACGCGGCAAACATTCCCGCGGCAAGCAGCGCGAGCAGCAGGAATACATTCCTGAAACCGCCTGCGGTGCGGTGCAGCCCGGCGACCAGCGGCACCGCGAGCGAGGCGACGCCAAGCGATACGACGTAGCGCACGCCGAGCACGCGCGCGCGATATTCGTCGGCGCAGTACCTGCCGACGATCGCGTCGTTGAGCGGAATCTGGCCGAACACCGCGAGCATCATCGCGAGCGCCGCGGCGAGCATCGCCCAGCCATCGAGGTTCGCGGCAAGCGCGAGCAGCGGGATCTGCACGAGCGCGATGCCGATCATCAGGCGCCGCAGTTCGAAGCGGTCGATCAGCGTGCCCATCGCCACCTGCGCGAAGGCGGCGACCGTGTAGACGAACGCAACCAGCGCGCCGATGCCGAAGTTGCTCTGCGCCAGCATGCGCAGGCGCTCGTCGAACACCTTCGGCATCGACACGGTGGTCGAATTGAAGATGATTCCGCCGCAGGCGGTGGCAACGAGCAGGATCGCGAAGATACGCGCCATCGTGGCACGGTCGATATGCAGGCCGATCGACTTCGAGGTCCGCGCGACGCGCCCCGGGTCGGGCACGAGCAGCGCGAATCCGGCGCCCGCGGCGATCGCCAGCGTGCCGGGGACGAAGAACGCCGCGCGCCAGCCGGCGAAATCCATCAGCGCGCCGGAGACGAGCGCCGCGGCGGCAAGGCCGAGGTTGCCGAACAGGCCGTTCCAGCCCAGCGTCCGCCCCATGCGTTCGGGGCCGGCCACCAGCATCGCGATGCCCACCGGGTGATAGATCGCCGCAAACGCGCCGGTCACCGTGAGACCAAGCGCGATCTGCCAGGGCGCCTGCGCGAATCCGGTCGCGAGCATCGACGCACCGATGCCGAAGAAGAACAGCTGCATCGTGCGATAGCGGCTCCAGTGATCGGCGAGCCAGCCCGCCGGAATCGCGAACGCGCCGAACGCGATGAAGCCGCCGAGCGACAGCGGCAGCAGTTCGGCGTAGGGCCGATGCCATTCGCGCGCCAGCGCGACCGCCACCGTCGGGAAGACCAGCATCACCAGATGGTCGAGCGTATGGCCGAGGTTGATGAACGGCACGAGAAAGCGGCGATCCTGCATGGCGCGCAGTGTCTCATGTCGTGACCGATCTCTCAACGCGGTTTCAGACCGCACGGCTCGCTTAGAATCGCGGCTATGGACGGCATCACAGGAATCGTGCTCGCGGGCGGCCAGGGCCGGCGCATGGGCGGCGTCGACAAGGGCTTGCAGCCGCTGCGCGGCAAGCCGCTGGTGCAATGGGTGATCGAACGGCTCGCACCCCAGGTCGATGAGATCCTCGTCAACGCGAACCAGAACGTCGAGGCCTACGCGGGCTTCGGTCACCCGGTGGTCGCCGACGACCTCGGCGACTTCGCCGGCCCCCTCGCGGGGCTGCATGCGGGACTCAAGGCCGCGCGGCACGCGCTCGCCGTCACCGTGCCCTGCGACTCGCCGTTTCTGCCCTTGGACCTGGTCGCGCGGCTCCGCGACGCGCTCGGGAAGCATCGCGCCGATCTCGCGGTGGCGAAGACCGGA